>NZ_JAQIBL010000283.1 GCF_027859075.1 Oceanispirochaeta sp.
AATTTTTTCTTAATCATACTCGATGCGCTGCCGGCCAAAGAGTAATCTTCACCACAGACATCAAAATGAAATTCCATAAAATAATTACCTTCCCAATAAACAGAATAAAAGATACTACACAATATATGAATGAGCAACGCATTATATGGTGATGATCTAGAAAATATTTCCTATTACGCCCGATTAAAACATTGACCATTTTTTCTCAATATTTCATAATATGGCTAATTTTAAAGATGTTTTTACAAGTTTTTCAGTATAAAGTCATCGTCGTTTCTATTTGTAGAACGATTTTTATACAGAAAAACGTAATCCAAATTTTTTTTTTAAACATCTTTAAGAAAATTAACAAAATTATACAGGATTGTTTATGAATTATTTTAATACCCTTTCTTTAAGAGACAAAATTAAACAACTTGGTACCTGCCGGTTTATGAGTAGAGATGAATTTAATGGCGTTGCTAAACTTAAAGGCAAAAAAATAGTCATTATCGGATGCGGTGCTCAGGGTTTACATCAGGGACTGAACATGAGAGACAGTGGACTTGATATCTCCTATGCTTTAAGAGCAGGAGCCATAAAAGAGAAAAGACAGTCCTGGAAAAATGCAACAGAAAACGGCTTTAAAGTCGGAACTTATGACGAAGTGATAAAAAATGCTGATCTGGTATTAAACCTGACACCGGACAAGCAGCATACACCTGTTGTCAGTGCCGTTATGCCATTAATGAAAAAAGGATCATCTCTGGCCTATTCCCATGGTTTTAACATTGTGGAAGAGGGAATGGAAATCCGTAAAGATATTACTGTAATCATGGTTGCTCCCAAATCACCGGGATCAGAAGTGAGAGAAGAGTATAAAAGAGGATTTGGTGTTCCCACATTAATCGCCGTGCATCCTGAAAATGATCCCAATGGTGATGGACTGGAAATCGCAAAAGCTTATGCGTCCGGAACCGGAGGCGATAGAGCGGGAGTTCTTCACTCATCATTCACTGCTGAAGTAAAGTCCGACCTTATGGGTGAACAGACTATCTTATGCGGAATGCTTCAAACAGGATCTCTTTTATGTTTCGATAAAATGGTTGAAAAGGGTATAAATCCCTCATATGCATCTAAACTGATTCAATTTGGATGGGAAAATATTACAGAAGCTCTCAAACATGGTGGAATCACCAATATGATGAACAGACTTTCCAATCCTGCAAAAATAAAAGCTTTTGAATTATCAGAAGAATTGAAAGATATTCTAAGACCTTTGTACTACAAGCATATGGATAACATTATCAGTGGAGAATTCTCACGGGTGATGATGGAAGACTGGGCTGCAGATGATAAAGATCTCCTGAGATGGAGAGAAGAAACAGGTAAGTCCAACTTCGAACAGCAGGCTGCCGGTACAATGGAAATTAAGGAACAAGAGTATTTTGATCATGCAGTTCTAATGATTGCCATGATTAAATCCGGTGTTGAACTGGCATTCGAAGCGATGACAGATTCGGGAATCAAAGAAGAATCTGCCTATTATGAATCTCTTCATGAAGTTCCTCTTATTGCGAACCTTATCAGCAGAAAGAAACTCTATGAAATGAACAAAGTAATTTCTGATACAGCAGAATATGGTTGTTACCTTTTTGCCAACAAGGCTGTACCTATGCTGGCAGATTTTATGAAAGTTGTTAAAACAGATATAATTGGCAAATCATTTTCTCCTGAAGATAGTTCTGTTGATAATGTTGAACTGATTAAAGTTAACGAACAGATACAATCTCATGGTGTTGAAGTAATCGGTAAAAAGCTGAGATCTTACATGACAGCCATGAAAGCAATAATTTAATTTTTTTATCTCCTTCTTTTTTTATCCCCTGTTGTTCATTCAGCAGGGGTTTTTTTTACAATTCCGAAAATAACTTTCTTCAAACCCTCTCCCCGCTCCTGATTAGTACTTCCAACTTGCAGATTTAATTCAGGTCAAAACGATCAAGTCTCATAACCTTGTCCCATGCTTTGACAAAGTCCTTTAAGAATTTCTCTTTAGAGTCGTTACTGCCATACACTTCAGCTTGTGCCCGGAGTTGTGAATTCGAACCGAAAACGAGATCTACTCTTGTTGCAGTCCATTTCTTTTTACCTGTAGTGCGGTCTACTCCCTCAAACTCATCTCCCTCTTTTGAAAGAGGTTTCCATTCTGTCCCCATATCAAGCAAATTGATATAAAAGTCATTTGTTAGAGTCTCGGGTTTATCAGTAAATACACCGTGCTTAGACTGTCCGTAATTCGCTCCCAGAACGCGCAAACCACCAATAAGAACAGTCAATTCAGGAGCGGTTAAGGTCAGCAGCTGCGCCTTGTCTATAAGCAATTCTTCTGCCGATACAAGGTATTTTGCATTCTGATAGTTACGGAATCCGTCTGCACAAGGTTCAAGATCTGCAAATGAAACGACATCAGTCTGCTCCTGGGTTGCATCTGTACGTCCAGGTGTGAAAGGAACACTGATTTCATTGCCGGCATCGTTTGCGGCTTTTTCAATGGCAGCACATCCTGCAAGAACGATCAGATCTGCAAATGAAACCCTCTTATCTCCAGCCTGTGAGTCATTGAATTTTTTTTGAATACCCTCGATTTTCTGAAGAATTTTCTTCAATAAGTCAGGTTGGTTAACTTCCCAATTTTTTTGCGGTGAAAGGCGAATCCGGGCACCATTTGCCCCTCCCCGATAATCGGAACCACGGAATGTTGATGCTGATGCCCATGCCGTGGAAACAAGCTGAGAAACAGATAAGCCTGATGTCAGAATCTTTTTTTTAAGTTCAACAATATCCTGATCATTTATCAGTTTATGATCGACTTTTTGTACAGGGTCCTGCCAAATCAATTCTTCATCGGGAACTTCTGGTCCTAAATAACGAGATCGAGGTCCCATATCTCTGTGAGTAAGCTTAAACCATGCCCTGGCGAAGGCATCTGAAAATTCAGCCGGATTATCCAGATATCGACGAGCGATTTTCTCATAGGCTGGATCAAATTTGAGTGAAAGGTCAGCGGTGGTCATCATAGGTCTATGTTTTTTTGACGGATCATGTGCATCAACAACCATATCCTCATCCTCTGTATCTTTTGACAGCCACAGATAGGCGCCAGCCGGACTTTTAAGCAGTTCCCATTCGTATTTGAACATCACTTTCAAATAACCTGAATCCCACTTGGTTGGATTCGGTTTCCATGCCCCTTCAATGCCATTACTTATTGTATCTCCCCCCTTTCCGCTTTTGAAACTGCTCTTCCAGCCAAGACCCTGCTCTTCCATAGGAGCGGCTTCCGGCTCAGGACCTACGAGAGAGGCATCCCCGGCACCATGGCATTTCCCAAAAGTATGCCCTCCAGCGATCAACGCGACAGTTTCCTCATCGTTCATAGCCATTCGCGCAAAAATGGTTCTTACATCCTTTGCAGATTCTATAGGAATAGGCTCTCCATTAGGACCTTCTGGATTTACATAGATAAGTCCCATCTGTACTGCAGCAAGAGGATTTTCCAGATCTCTTTCTCCGGAATAACGTTTGTCTCCAAGCCATTCTGTCTCTGTTCCCCAATATACATCCTCTTCGGGCTCCCAAATATCTTCACGCCCACCGGCAAATCCAAAAGTCTTGAATCCCATGGATTCAAGAGCGCAATTTCCGGCTAAAATCATCAAGTCTGCCCAGGAAATCTTATTGCCATACTTTTGTTTTACCGGCCATAGAAGTCTACGGGCTTTATCCAGGTTTACATTATCAGGCCAGCTATTAAGAGGTGCGAATCTCTGGTTGCCCGTATTTCCGCCTCCCCGTCCATCACTGGTACGGTATGTTCCCGCACTATGCCAAGCCATCCGGATAAAAAGCGGACCATAATGACCATAGTCCGCTGGCCACCACTCCTTGGAATCCGTCATAACTTCGTAAAGATCTTTCTTCAGAGCTTTAAAATCCAGTTTGTTAAATTCTTTTGCATAGTTGTAATCCTTATCCATAGGATTTAGCTTTGAAGTGTTCTGATGAAGAATTTTTAAATTTAACTGATTCGGCCACCATTCTTTGTTCGAAGTTCCTTTAGCTGCTGAATGACTCATTGCTCCAGTTACTGGACACTTACCCATTTCGCTCATAATATTTTCTCCTTTGATAAAGTGAAAAAAGCTTTCTAAGTAAGGATTCGTTGAACTGGTAATAAAGAGCTCTGTACTGTAGCCTCTGCATATTATGCTTTTCTCTCTAGTCTTATTTCAGTCTTTGATAATTAACTGAAACAAGTCATCATTAATCTAAGTTTAATGATTAACAGTTAGGAATCAAGAGTGATCGTACTGTGAAGTGAACTAAATATTCCTTAATGTACATGTACATGTATTGATTCCATGTAGACATCTGAATCAGTACATTTATCCCCATAAAGATTTGATGCTGAAAAGTATGAAATAATGTTATGGAATAAATCGGTAAAAAAAGAGATTTGACATTAACTGAACTTGTAACGATTCCTTAATAGTTCAAATATAAAGACGTACCATTACAAAACAGGAGCTGACAATGAAAAAATATCTGGTAATATTTATATCAATATTATTATTATCCACAACAACGCTTTCCGCAAAAGGAACTGCTGAAAAAGCCATTCCCAATGATCCGAAAGTGATAACCGGAGTGCTGGACAATGGTCTGACCTATTACATCCGGGAAAATACCTACCCCGAAAACAGAGCCACTTTAAGACTGGCTGTAAATGCCGGTTCTGTTCTTGAAGATGAGGATCAGCAGGGGCTGGCCCATTTTGTGGAACATATGGCATTTAATGGAACAGAAAAATATTCCAGGAATGATCTGATTTATTATCTTGAATCCTTTGGTATGGAATTTGGTGCCGACATAAATGCCCACACATCTTTTGATGAAACAGTCTACAAGCTGCAGGTCAGAACTGATGTCCGGGAGCAGATGGAACAGGGAATTGATGTTCTTAATCAATGGGCTTTTCATGTCACCTTTGACAATGAGGAAATTGATAAGGAAAGAGGGGTTGTTCTCGAAGAATGGAGACTCGGCCGGGGCGCCCAAGCGAGAATGATGGATAAAACCTTCCCCATCCTTTTTAAAGATTCAAAATATGGTGAAAGACTTCCCATTGGAAAAAAAGAGACTCTCACCGGGTTTGAATACGACAGTCTGAAACGGTTTTACCGGGACTGGTATCGTCCCGGACTCATGGCTGTAGTTGCCGTCGGAGATTTTAATGCTAAGGAAATAGAGGAATTAATCAAAAAAGGATTTTCTGACTATAATAATCCCGGTATCAGCAGAGAGAGAATTGAGGAAGATGTCCCATCCCATAGTGAAACTCTTTTTTCAATACAAAGTGATAAAGAAGCAACATCATCATTAATCGAACTGATAAATAAATATGAACAGGAAAAAGTCCGGGTTCCTTCTGATTACAAGCTGAAAACATCTGAAATGTTATATTACAAT
>NZ_JAQIBL010000284.1 GCF_027859075.1 Oceanispirochaeta sp.
TGGTACGCAGGTGCGCGCCCTGTTGTTTCAACTTCAGGAGGTGGTTTTGCCCTCATGTCGGAAGGAATGAGTCTTGCTGGGATGACCGAAACTCCACTTGTAATCCATATTGCTCAAAGTCCAGGTCCGGATACAGGACTTCCGACAAGAACCGAACAGGGAGATTTAAATCTTGCTCTTAACGCAGGCCACGGAGTATTTGCAAGGGCCATATATGCACCAGGTACAACACAACAGGCATTTGAACTTGCCTGCAGAGCGTTTAATCACGCTGATCAATATCAGATTCCTGTTATCATTCTCACAGATCAGTATTTCGTTGATACTAAATATGACACAGCTGAATTTGACCTTGATAAAATCAAAATCGAAAAACACATAGTCAAAACAGATGATAATTATCACAGATATAAAATTACTGATTCAGGAATCTCTCCCAGAGGAATCCCGGGATTCGGCACCGGTTTTGTTTGTTCTGACTCAGATGAACATGATGAAAATGGCAGAATTACTGAGGATCTGAATGGAATCAGCATGGCAATGAAAAATAAAAGATTCAGAAAAATTGAACTTGTCAAAGAAAACTCATGCAGACCCGAAATATATGGTCCTGAGAATTACGAAAATTTAATTGTTGCATGGGGGTCCACCCATAACATTATTGCAGAGGTTATTGATAAAATAAATGATTCAAAAACGGCAATGCTTCATTTTTCACAGCTGTATCCTTTGCATAAAGACAGCGAATCACTACTAAAAAAATCAAAAAAACTCATCCTTGTTGAAAATAATCAGACAGGACAGTTTGGAGATCTGATTAAACTTGAAACAGGTATTAATTTTGATCACAAAATATTAAAATATAACGGGATGATGTTTACCGTTGAAGAGTTAATGGACTCCATTAAGGAGGTCTTATGATGGATAAAAAGGATTGGTTGAATAACGAAGTTGATATTGCATGGTGTCCGGGATGTGGAGATTTTGGTCTCAGAAATATAGTAGCAGAAGCTTATGCTGATTTAGGTCTTAAGAAAGAAGAGCTGTGCATGGTATCAGGTATCGGTCAGGCTGCCAAATCTCCTCAATATTACCATACAAGTTACTTTAACGGACTTCATGGCAGAGCATTACCCGCAGCTGCTGCCATTAAGATGGTAAATCCTGAACTAAAAGTTGTTGTACAAAGCGGTGACGGAGACATGTACGGAGAAGGGGGCAATCACTTTATTCATAATAATAGAAGGAATTCCGATATCACCGTTATAGTTCATGATAATATGATATATGGACTCACTAAAGGACAGGCGGCTCCTACTTCGCAATTGGGACATAAAACACCGATACAAGTCGACGGAGTCATTGAAGAACCTTTTAACCCATTGGCTGTGGCTATTTCAATGGGAGCAACTTTTGTAGCCAAAAGTTCCGTCCATGAAAAAGAGCTAACCAAAGAACTGATTAAGCAGGCAATACAACATGATGGTTTTGCATTAGTAGATGTATTTCAATCGTGCGTATCCTTTAATAAGGTTAATACTAATCAGTGGTTCAAAGATAATACTTACATTCTTGATAAGGATTATGACCCAGGCAATAAAGTAAAAGCATTTAAAAAGTCATTGGAAAGAGAACCCTGGCCGTTGGGTTTAATCTATAAGTCAGACTCAAGAAAGTCATACAATAAAAACGTTTCCATGTTTAAAAATGACAGCACTCCTTTGTATAAACGCAAACGGGATATAAGTGTCGTCAAGAAAATTATGGAAAGCATGAAGTAAATTATTTTGACCACCCTTTTCAGGATTGGCAAGCAATAATGTTCAACTGGAAATGGTGGTTTTAATCCTCTTGTCCCCCATAGTGATTTGATTAATCGCTGGAAAAATTACAGTCTCAACTTGCTTGAGCTGTTTCAGGAGTTTGTCGAAAAGGATGATAAGAGTATTCTTTTCCTATCCATACTATTTACAGGACTCACATCCCGTCCCTGCCATTTCGAATTCCAATGTGCTATGAACGATTGAAAAATCATCTACGAGACGGTGTTTAATTTGCTGTTTCAAAGCTTCCATTTGCTTTATAGGAAAATTCTCGGGGATAACAATATGCGCCTCCAGAGCTCGGCGATCTTCTTCCAGATCTCAGAGGTGTAAATGGTACGCCTCAATCACTCCGCTACAGGCTTCGATTGCCTCCTCTACCGAGGCGATCTCTATTTCTTCGGGGGAGCCTTCCATCAAAATTGAACTCGTTTGGATTAACAAGTCCCAGGACTTCCAAAGGATATATCCAGCAATCACTAGTGTTAACACAGGGTCAACCCAGTCCCAGCCCAAGCAGTAGATTGCCGCTCCGCCAAGCAACACCGCGACCGATGCTCCCGCATCTGTCAGATTATGCAGAAAAGCCGCTTTCAAATTGAGACTTCCTTTAGACATTGCCCAGAGCAGCCATGCTGTAACTATATCGAATACGAGAGCTATCCCGGCCGCGAACATTATCCATCCGCCGTTTAGAGGCTCTGGTGCAAATAAACGATGGATAGCTTCATAGATCAGAGAAAGCCCAACCAAAATGAGCGACGTGAGCTGAATCATCGCTCCAATCAACTGCGCATGGCGGTAACCGAAGGTATACCGTTCGTCCGCGGCCTTGCAGGAAATCCTGTGTGCGATGTATGCGATCAGCAGCGCACCCGCATCATTGGTGTTGTGGAGGGCATCCGCCATCAATGAGACACTGCTTGAGACCAAGCCCGCAACAAATTCGAAGACTGAAAGTCCAAGGTTTGCAAGGACTGTCCAGAGCAAAACCTAATTGCTCACGGTAGCAGTGCCGTTAGAATGGTGGTGATGCTCTTGACTCATTCAGGAGCCTCCATTTCAGACATAATTTCTTTTGGAGCGAAAGGGATTTGGTTTTTTTCCACCTCTATGGGGTGGTCTTTCACTCCGACATATTCTCAAAAAGATTCTGGTTCTCAAGATTAGAATTAAAATGCCAACGATGAGGGAAATAACAGCTAAAGTCATTAAAAAATTGTGTACGCCTGTTATAAACGGAAGGCTGAACATATAGAATGAAACATCATACCCAAACACAGGATCAACTGTCCCTGCAGCTGCCCTATTAAAGAACAGGAGAGCCGCATCCCATAAACCTGCCCCCATGATGCCTGTTATCACCGCTGTAATGACCGCTACAATGGCCTTTATTCCTGGTCCGAGTTTCTTTACACGAAATAGAAATAAGAACATGTATAATCCGCCGAAGAGGAACGAAACTACTCCGTAACCCAGTTTTACAGTAAATTCAGTCCAGAATCTGTCTATGAATCCCAGCGATTGAAACCATAATTTATCCGCCCAGAACCCCATAAACCAGATAAACAGAATTGTGGCCGTAATAAGGACGACACCCAATACAGTAAGCACACTTTTTTTCTTCTTCATGCCGCTGGCTATCAAAAAGGCTTCAATTAAAAATAGTCTTATAAAAAACAAAATATACATAAACACCCCTGTTATTGTTCAATCTCAGTTTCTAATTTTTATTGACTATGGTTCTGAGCGAATCCAGCTTCCCAGCTGCAATTTTTCTTGCACGCCATGCCGAATCAGAGATTTTCGACTTCGGGAGAATCCGACTTTCCTCTTTCCAGTCTCATGCGCTCATCCTGGTATTCGTCCCGGGCGTCGGAGAGACTTGATTGCCAATTTGTTTCCAATGCGGTCATCTGGGCATTCCATCCTGCTTCCGATAGCTTCTCGTTAAAAGGAAATGGGTCTTTAGCAATCATATACAACAACTCCTTCTATAACTGTTCCAGGAATTATGATAATCCTCTTCTCCGTGAGTGTCTGTTCGATAACGTACATAACCATTTGCATATTGAAATCTTTAGTTCTAGCGGGATCATCTCGTTGGATCAAAATTCACACAAACAAGATTTCACCTTTATCAAAACTAAAATCCAAGTGATTTTCGGCAGTCAATGCCAGATCACGACGAAGCAGTGCATTGCCTCCGATTGCGACGACTAATCTCATAGCCTAGCTCCCTGGTATTGGATATTCATGTGAGTGTGGCCACCAACACGGCTTTGATGGTGTGCATGCGGTTCTCTGCCTGGGTAAAGACGGATGGAAGCGTTGGATCATATTGGGTTAGAGTGGACTAACAAATTGATCGCCTCCCCGAAAACTGGACATTCAAAATGTTAGTAATCGGAAAATATCCGATACTGATATTAGGGGGAGAATATGAAGCAATCTTCATCCAGAAAGATGGAGTAGTCTTTCACCCCTGATTCATCCTGAGATTTATTGGTTCTTCCCACACAATTCTATTGTTCATCCACAGAGTCTTCTGAGCTGTGTTATATTTAAAATCGGCAGTATCCCGGCAGCTATGGCACAATTGAAGAAAGCAAGCCTTGTTGAGAATGAAAATATAATGCCGGTTCAATAATAAGAAAATAAAGAAAAAATATATTATTAGGAGATTATATGAGTTTATCTTTAGCACATGTTTGTATTAAGACAAAGGATCTGAAAAAGACTGAGGACTTTTACTGCAATGGACTGGGTATGGAAAAGGTTTTTGATTTTACCCATAAAGGATCACTCTACGGGTTCTATCTAAGAATGTCTGAAAATAATTTTATTGAAGTTTTTGAAGATAAAGAGCTGGTAAGCGGCAGGGCCATGGGCATTCAGCACCTCTGTCTTGAAACGGATAATATCGATGACATGATAGTCGGGATGAATAAACACGGCATTGAAACCACAGAGAAGAAGATGGGATCCGACAGTACCTGGCAGACATGGTTCAAAGACCCCAGCGGCATTGATATAGAGTTGCATATGTACACAGAAAACAGCTCGCAGTATACAGGTCGATCCGTAGAAGCCGGATGGCTGGACGAATAAAAAGAAGTCCTCTAAAATATGGTTTTCAAGGGGATGGAGAAAAAAGGGCCCTATTACTCCAGCTTTGCCAGAGTATCCTTTGAAAATAATTTAGCCGGTATTAACCCATTTTTTATTCACTTGGTGTAAATATATTTCTGAAATTCCTCACTTTTGCATTTTGCGTCTCCATTTCCAGATCACCGTCATAAATCAATAGACCTTCATCTTCCGACTTTGTTAGTTTCTGAAAATAGTTAACGCCCTTTAGAAAGTCATCTCTAAAAGTTCTGGAAGATTTGATCTCTATGGGAGTATAAGACGATCCGGATGGGAAAAGTAGATCGATTTCATTCTGATGGTGATCTCTGAAAAAATATAATCCCGGATTTTTCCCTTCATTCAAACGATTTTTATAGGCTTCCGCTACAATCATATTTTCAAATAAATGACCAAAAAGAGGATCACGTTCAACCTGTTCAGCAGTTTCAATGCCCAGAAGATATACCGCCAGACCAATCTCAGTAAAATAAATCTTGGGAGACTTGGTTAACCTCTTTCCGTAATTCCTGAAAAAGGGTGGCAATTTAAAAACAATAAAGGAAGCCTCTAAAATACTCAGCCATTTTTTTATCTGAGGAGCACTGATCCCCACCTGATTGGAGAGGCTGTTGTAGTTGATTTCATGACCGATCCTGCCTGCCAGGAGTTTGAGGAACAGTTCGAAGGCCTGCTGATTTTCAATGGCCATGAGTTTCCTGACATCCCGTTCAACATATGTCTGGAAATAGTCTCTGTAAAACCGTTGAGGACGGATATGCTGATCATGCACTCTTGGCATAAACCCATTCAGTAGTAATTCACTTCTATCCCTGTTTACATACTCCTTGTCCAGTTCATTTAAGGATAACGGGAGCAGTGTCAGGAGGGCCGTTCGTCCGGCCAGTGATTGGGTTACAGCTTCTCTCAGCTTTAATTGATGGCTTCCCGTTAGAACAAACTGTGCTTTATTGCCATGATTTTCATCTGTGATAACCTGAATCCAGGATATCAGTTCAGGAACATTCTGGATTTCATCAATGATGACAGGAGGGGCATATCGCTGAAGGAAACTTTTGGGATCATTCTCTGCCAGGGACCTGTGTTCAGGGTTTTCCAGGTTTACATATTTATATTCAGGGAAGCTTTTTTTTGCCAGAGTTGTTTTTCCTGACTGCCTTGGTCCGATTATTGTGATGATTGGATATTCTTTTGCGGTTATCCCAAGTTCAGATTCGATTATTCTTTTAATCATATTGGACAATTCTAAACTCAGAGTTTGATAATGTCCAATTATAAATGCGGAAATAAATGCAATGAGATCTCCCAGCCTCAGGCATTCAGGGCATCAACCGGCTCCATCCGGGCAGCTTTTCGGGCCGGGATCAACGCCACCAGGGAGGTGATGCCTATGGCTACCAGGGCCGATACCAGATTATTACTTATTCAGTATTTCTAGACTAAACCGATGATCAAGTATATTATCTGTAATCAAGCCTTTATGATTAGCATTTAAATTTTTAATAAACTGCTTCTTACAATATATGGGCTTACAGGAGTTTAAATGAATAAATATTTCTTATTAGTGCTATTGGTTCCGGTTTTGTTTTTTTCCTGCGATATGCTAAATGATTCAGGCTCAGATGATTTTGAACTGATCGGCTCATGGGTTGCAACTGATGTTGTTGTTGATGTAGCCAGTGGAACTAAGGCCAACATCACCACAAATATAACTCAAACGACCTTTACTTCTAAGACGGTGATACAGCCTGCAGGATCAGAGACCTACCGTTCAGAGGGTGAGCTGACTAGTTTCAACAATGAAAAAAACTGTTATATTGCTAAAGTTACAAGTTCAGATACTCCGAATATGATTGGAATGTATGGTCGTACGGAATATGAATTGGCTTCTGACGGTTCGAGCTTTACGGGAGATTCATACAGCTATGAAACGACTGAGGAAGCGGCAAAAGATTCAAAAACAGTACAATTGACAGGCATCGTCTGTATTAAGCAGTAGTTTGTTAGGATACGCTCCCATTTCTCTATTCTCAGAAAATGGGAGCGCATAAAGTTAAAGATGTTGATTTCAGAAGAATAACAGACAAATGATGTTTGAGTGAGTACCTGCTCTCTTTCTTAATCCATGGAATAAAAAAACGATTTGACTGCGTTCTACCCGGGATATGTAAAATAGACTTCTGAATCGAAGAATTCCCATTTTTCATTTACCTGTATTTTTAACACTGTCGGACCGTGAATTTCCTGAACAAGACCGCTTGTCTCATCTGATTAAGGAGATCATTAACGCTGTTGAAAAAATCTTACTGTGCATCATTATCTCCTGTTAGATCTGAAAATTCTTGCCTTCTCAAAAACTTCGGCTTCACCTTTGAGATAGAGTTTTAATCTTTTCCTGACGCTGAAAGCGACGAGAAGGAAAATAAATATGAAAAAGACAAGTATGACCGGTTCCAGTATTTTTCCCTGAATCAGCGTAATAAGGACATACAATATGGGAAGTGCCGCAGATGCTGTCAAAGCGCATACGGAAACATAGCCGGTGAAACCTAGTGTTATAAAAAAAACTAAAAGGCAAAAAGGGGCTGCTAAAGGAACATAGGATGTTACGGCTCCCACAGCAGCTCCGAATCCTTTTCCTCCCCGGAATCCCGAAAACACAGGAAAAACATGTCCGAGAACCACTGCCAAAGTAGAAAACATAAAGATTACCGGCTCAGAAAAAGAACTGTCTGAAACTGATATATTTGTAATCCAATGAGCCGCTGCAAAACCTTTGAAAACATCGATGAATGCAACAGCCAGCCCGATTTTCCAACCCAGAACCCTGAATGAATTCGTGGCTCCCATATTTCCGCTGCCATGTTCCCGTATATCCATGCCATTTTTGAATAAGCGTCCCAATATCAAACTTGTAGGAAATGATCCGGCTAAATAGCTTAACATCATGACAATGACTAAATTGAGCATATTACTGACTCCTTTCCGGTTGAGTTTTGATGATCTTCCATCCTCGTCTGAGGGCAATCCTTCGAAGAAAATGATCCGGGTTGACAGCGACGGGGGTCCCCACGTACTCAAATAATTCCAAATCACTATAACTATCCGAGTAAAAACTGCATTTTTCAGCCTCTATCCCCATTGTTTCCAGATAAGAGGAAACTCTTTTTAGTTTCCCATTTCCGTAAGCCGGAATCTTTTTTAATTTCCCTGTTGAAAATCCATCTTTAAACTCAATTTCCGTAGAAATGACATCCTGGGCAGCGAATTCTGCAGAAAAGGGCTTGAGAATAAAACTGAAGGAGGCTGAGGCAATCAGTACTTTACCACCGGTTCTGTTGATTGTATTTATCAATTCAACCATAGATTTATTCAGCAGCTGTTTAAATTCATTTTTATAGATCTTATAGGACAATCTCATAAGTTCTTCCTGAGAGATCCCAGATAATAGATGGAATTTTTTGCTTAATAGTGATCTTCCCAGGATCTTGAATTGAAGGGCCAGAAATAAGTATGGGATATAAATAATGATTCCAATGGGAATGATTTTTTCTAATATCCCAGCCTTGATAAACTCTTTGACTGTAATTGCGTTGATGACTGTTTTATCGATATCAAAGATGTGGGTTGTGCCAGCCAGGTTTGAATTTATCATGAGTGATTTTATCCTTTGTAAATACAATTTCCATAATTTACTGGGAATCCCAGTTTTGCTTCATATACATAAGGTCTGTCATATCATAGCCGCGGTCAGTCATACGGTTGATGATTTGTTTGAGTAAGTCTTCATCCATATCGGGATTTCTTGACATTATCCAGAGGTATTTATAGTTGTTTGTCCCAATGACTGTGTATTGGTATTGTTCATCAATTTCCAAAATGTAATAGGGAAGTTTTAACGGCCATAAGGGACGGACTCGCCAATCTGCATTGCTTTCATTGTTATAGACCCAGCCGTCCTGATACATGATTTTTTCCTTCCCCTGGGGAGACCCTTTTCTGAAGGTATATTTTACACGGATATTTCCTTCTTCGGTCAGGGAGTAGTTCTCAATCCCGTTGGCGGCCTTTTTTTCAAAGATTGTGGGGAGGAGTGCAATGACATACCAATCTCCAGAAAAACTTTCAAGATCGATATATTCAGCAGTTTTATGAAAGGGTTCCTTTCCGGAAGTAGCACAGGATGATAGAAAGGCAACAATTAATGCTATTGGTATAAAAATCTTCATTTAAGAAACTCCCAATATAATACTCTATTGATATATGATTATTTAATTTAAGTGAATATATATATAAGAATTCAAATATATTCCTGAAAGTCCTCACTTTTATATCCTTAGCAAAGTTTCTTTACACCCCCATTCTCCGTCGTTATAATTGAGATTCAATATACGTTGAAGGTTTGTTATTCTAATGTTATACTTTAAAAATGCAAACCTATACTAAGCGTTTAAGAGAGTCTCTTGTTAAAAAACATCTTTCTGCTTTCCCGGCTGTTGCTCTGTTGGGTGCCAGGCAGGTAGGTAAATCAACCCTTGC
>NZ_JAQIBL010000285.1 GCF_027859075.1 Oceanispirochaeta sp.
ACATAATTACTTATATGGAATCGATATAATTCTTAATTCGAGTTATTTGGGGTCCACTTTCAAGAATTCAGCAACTCTCATACATGAACCATTGTATCATCATTACAGATTTGTAGAAATACATATTCAAATATTAACTTATCTCTTTAATTTCTTTAAATATAAATATTTACCTTATATAAAGAACAAATACATTCTAGCAAAATCCATAATGGAAACATGAGGTTTCCTGTTTTTCTCTTTAAAAGGCCCCATGAATCAAGGTCCTCATCTGCCTATATAACTAGCCAGAATCCAGAGTTATCCAGACTCAAGAGTTTGGAAGATTCTTTTTTAAAATGAAGCAGGAGTTGAAATACAGACCTATATAATACAGGAGGGATCAAATGACCTATAAAGACTATCTGGAGCAGAAATCATCTATTAAACCCAAAGCCATCCCCTACTACCTGCAATGGATCAGTCTGTATCAAAGTTTCCTGGGGAAACAAAATAATGATGGAAGCTTGATAGGATTCCAGAAATTCATGGTGGAAAGCTACGCACCCTGGCAAATTGATCAGGCAGTAGATGCTGTTAAACATTTTGAATATTACAGAACCATGAAAAACAAAGATGCCTGTGCTCTCCCAAAGAACCGGGGAAATTGGGATCTGGTGACTCAGCAGATGAAAGACATTCTCAGACTCAGGCATAAATCATTGCAGACAGAAAAAGCCTATATGCAGTGGTTGAGTCGATTTGCCCATTTCAGCCGCAAAAATCCCCTCCAGTTGGGAAGTGAGGATCTGAAAAATTATATTTCCTACCTGGCAGTTGAGCAGCATGTGTCTTCTTCCACTCAGAATCAGGCCTTCAATGCTCTGCTCTTTTTTTACCGGAATATACTGGAAACTCCGATTGACGGACTGGAAAAGACGATTCGCTCTAAAATCCCGGCCCGGCTTCCTGTAGTCCTTACCAGGGAAGAAATCTTTTCTATACTGTCTTTGCTCAATGATCAACACAAACTGATGGCGTCACTTATTTACGGCGGAGGCCTACGCTTGAATGAATGCCTGTCACTCAGAATCAAGGATATGGATCTACAGAAGCCGGCGCTCCACATTGTCCAGGGTAAAGGGAATAAAGACCGTGAGACTCTTTTGCCAGTAGCCTTGATTCAGGATGTGGTGCATCAAATGGAAATGAGCCGTCAACTCTTTGAAAAAGACAGGAAGAAGAACTGGCCGGGTGTCCCTTTGTCTCCCTCATTGATGCGTAAATATAAGAATGCCACTGTTGAGTGGAACTGGTTCTGGCTTTTTCCATCCCGGGATTTTTCCCTCTGCCCCTACACATCCAAACCCCTGCGGTATCACATGCACCCGTCTAGCCTGCAAAGAAGTTTCAGATCTGCTGTCGTAAGGGCGGGGATAACGAAAAGAGCGACCGTCCATACCTTGAGACACAGTTTTGCCACTCACCTGCTGGAGTCTGGCTATGATATCAGAACGATTCAGGTTCTACTGGGTCATGCTTCGGTAGAGACAACGATGATATACACCCACATAGCCAGCAAAAACAGATTGGGTGTGAGAAGCCCTTTTGATCCTGTTGGAAACGAAACCAGTTTGCTTCAAAGAAGATAAATTCGACAGTTCCGTCAAGATTTATTAATATTCAGGTATGAAGGAATCCTTATGAAATCCCTGGAGGATCTGATCATCCACCTGCGGCATCAGGGCGTCCTCGAAAATCCGGATATTGAAAAAGCATTTCGCAGGATAAACCGGGCTGACTTTGTACTTCCTGAATTCACCAGTAATCCCTATGGGGACTTTCCTCTGCCTATCGGTTGGAACCAGACCATCAGCCAACCTTACACTGTGGCCTTTATGCTCAACCTTCTGCAAATTGAACCTGGTCAGTCTGTTCTGGATATCGGCAGCGGATCGGGCTGGACCACCGCTCTTCTGGCTGCCATCGTTGGTTCGGAGGGAGAGGTCCTGGGTCTGGAACGTCTTCCGGAACTGGTGTCTTTCGGCCGGGGAAACCTGGCAAAATATCCTGATCTTCCAGCCCGTATACATCCAAGCGGTCCTGACCCGGGGATGCCCGGTAAGAAGTATGACCGGATTCTGGTATCCGCATCGGCAGACCATTTTCCAGAAGCCCTGGGGAATCAACTGAAAAATGGAGGAATCATGGTTATTCCCGTAGATCATTCAATTTGGACAGTTCGGCGAACTTCCGAGGGTCTTGAGACAAAGACTGTGTACGGATTCTCTTTTGTTCCCCTGATTCTTGCTGACTGATTCAGAAAGCCATACGGGCCCAGCCTGGTTCAGGATGGGGGTCCAGTCCCAGGAGTTCCCGGGCGGTCTTTACATAGTATCTGTAGTTCTCCAGAGGCGTTCCGTTGGTGATGCGGTGGTCCAGACCGAAGATCATACCCCCCTCCTGCATCAGAGGCTGAAGCTTATACTCCAGTTCTTTCCGGATAGCTTCCCTGGACTGCCGGAGCACATGCTTGTCGATCCCTCCGGACATGGCAAGTTTCTTTCCGTATTTTTTACGGATTTCCACGATATCCATACCCGCCGCAGGCTCCATGGGGTACATTTCGGTCACCCCGGCCTTCAGGAAACTGTCTATGACACTGTTCATATTCCCGTCTGAATCCTGCCTGAAAATCTTTGCTCCCCGGGATTCCAACAGATCCCAGACTTTCCGGTAATAGGGGGCGATAAACTCATCTATCTGCAGCGGTCCGACGAGGGAGCCGCTTTTCCCCGCCATATCCTCATGCACCGACAATTGATCCACCCGAATCTTGGCGCTGACGAGATCCAGCACCCTATACGCTGTATCCCCGATGGTGCTGAGAATATCGTGAATCAGCTCGGGCTGCTCATAGTAGGCATAACAGAGATTTTCTTCTCCCAAAAGCTGCCGGGGTTCGTCAAAACCTCCGGGTATGGCGGCGACCAGAAGGGCACCCGATTCCAGGGCGGTTCGGGCATTCTGCTCCCAATCAGGGCTCAGACGATCTTCCCGGAACTCATAGCGATGTTTGATTGTGAGCCAGCTGTCCATATCGGTCACAGGATGGTTTAAAGGAAGAGGCAGGGTGGCCGTGGCCTTTATCATTTTCATTTTCCGGCCGAGGCTGTCCAGAGTGATCACATACTCCTCATTTTCATCCAGCACCTGGTCTACTCCTGTATCCAGCAGGCCGGTGTTTATCTCGATATCATGCCTCCGGACAGAATCAAAGCCGAAGGCTGTCATACCGATTTCTTCGGGAGTAGCTCCCTGAGCCGCCCACTCTTCAGGCAGTCCCACCAGGGGGCCGAAAAGCTCCACAAAGATGGGTTTTCCGACTTTTTTAAAGGTCATGTAATCAATGTATTCCTGTCTTTCAATTTCCATGGGACACTCCTGATTTGAATTATAGAGACTTCAATTGTAATTTGAATTGATTTATATGATTTTATTTTGTATTATTGTGATCTTATGCTCAAGATTAACAGTGCCGCCTTCTATGTCTGTTATCCCGACTGGACCTGGGACACAGCCGCCACTGGCTGGACGGACTCGGATCTCTGGTATATTTCTGGAGGGTCCGGAACGATTCAGACCCCCTCAGGGACATATAAGCTCAAACGGGGAGATCTCTTCTTTCTGATGGGGAGAGACCGTTATATTGCCGGTCACGATCCTCAAAATCCACTGCAGGTGTATGCGGTTCATTTTGAATCACTTCCCTCATATGAGTTCGCCAGGATGTCCGTACGAGCCCCCTCCTTCTACGATGAGCTGTGCCAGAGGATTGTATCCTGCCGGGAAATGGATGATGAAAAAGGAGCTCTTTTATGGCTCAAGGCGGCCCTTCAGGAAGCGGAAGTCTCCCGCAGGGTCGAAAAATGTTCAATCTCTGACTGGGGTTATCGAATTTCTGAAACCATCCGGTACATCTCGGAAAAAGAATATGGGAATGTGAGTGTCGAAGACATGGCTGACTCTTTCGGCAGCAGCCGGGAGCATTTCTCCCGGATCTTTCAACTGGAAAAAGGGATGTCCCCCCGGGCGTATCTTCTCAGCAGAAAATTGAACAAAGCCCGCGCCCTTCTACAGACAAGCTGTTATTCCATATCCGTTATCGCCGAACAGCTGGGCTATTGCGATACGGCCTTCTTTTCCCGGCAGTTCAAACAGAAGATGGGATTGAGCCCTTCCCGATTCAGGGCGGGAGATCAAACAAAGGATGAAATGATGGGGATTGAACCCATTTAGTATTCTAATGAAGCTGGTGTAGGTGACTCACTCTAAGATTCTATCTTGCTCTATGAATCTATTTGTAACAATTCATTCGGTTTTGGTGGAAAGAACTTCGTCATTAAAGAGGCTTGAAGCCAGGGATACCCCGTCACAGTCATAAAATCTGAGTCCCAGCAGTTCGGCAATCGTGGGGGCTATATCAACCATTTCTATGGGGCCAAGGTTATTTTGCGCCTTGAAACCAGGCCCACAGGCAAAAAAGAGGCATTTGTAGCCTTCTTTATCCGGGGAATAGCCATGGTTGGCATAGAGGATTCCCTTTTTTCCATAGTCCTCAATAGTTTCATCTGAAAGGGTTTCATCAATATTGAATCCGGCTCTGGCCTCGATACCATACTGAATTCCTGGAGCCGCTCTGAAATCATCCAGGTTCTTCCTGTTATAGATAGTCTGTATCCCATATTTTTCCTGTATTGCGGCCTTTTTCAGCACTTCAAGAGCCCTCAGTTCTGCCTCGCTGTCTCCCTCTTTCAGATGGAGAAAAGCGTTTCCTCCTGTGGTCTGCAGATAGGCTCTCCACCTCATCTCGCCCTTTTCCTCATAGATAAGGCCCTCATCTCTGAGCAGATTATTCAGGTGAATATTGGTGTCAATGCTGAACTGGCCATGGTCTCCCAGGAGTATAAAAGCGGTTCTCTCTTCCATCCCGGCAGCCCGGACAGCCTCCATGATCTCTCCCACACGCCTGTCCTGCCTCAATAGTGAAGCCTTGACGGCAGGGCTCTCAATGCGGCTTGTGTGTTTGGCGTTGTCCAGATCACACAGGTGGATCAATGTGAGGTTTGGTTTTTTCCTCTTAATGGTTTCGCTTGCAGCCAAGGCTACAAAATCATCAAAATCCGGTTGTTTAGTACTGACCCTTTTTTTACCGATTCTCCGCTCCAGGTTCAACATAAAGGCCTTAGAGCTATTCTTAAGTATTTTGAGTACCTGATTCTCCCCTTCCAGAGCCAGAATTTCGGGAATATTCCAGTTTATGGATGATTTCCCAGTCACCGGCCAGAAGAGTCCTGCCGACTTTAAGCCGCTCTTTCTGGTCAGATCATAGATTGTGGGGACCTTCACTTGTCTCTGATACCAGTACCACTCCTGATTATGCGGGGGCACAAAGGGCTGGAATGGGTGATTTTGAATGATCCCGTGTTTGTCCGGATGTACCCCGGTCACCATGGTGGTATGGGCTGTATAGGTATGGGTCGGAAAAACAGACTGGAGCTTCCGTGACCAGGAGCCTTCTGCCATCAGCCGGGAAAGATGGGGCATAAAGGGGATCAGGGGCCACTCGGATTCAGACAGAGCATCCAATGAGATGACAACAACATGGTGAACAGGATTTTTGGTCTTTGAGGATTTACGATTCATATTCCTTCACTTATAAACCGCTCGTCAAGGGAGGTCAATAAATTTTATAAACTTCCATGAAGACTTTCATGACAAGCAATTTAAATGGTGGCCCCCTGGTCGATGTCTTTCTGGACCATTTTATTCACCGATTCCTGATCGACAACTTCCTGACCCTCCCTGGTTCTTAAAGCATAAAATGCTGTGAACATTTTGAGAGGGTCTTGAATCATCAACCCCTCAGTGGTTCCAGGTTCTTCCTGATATTGTCATCATGGGCCCAGATGGCTGAAACCTTTTCACAGCCGTAATCCGGGCAGTCGGCGCAAGTCTGATGTCCTTTCTCCGAGGCACAGCTGCGGATACCGCAGACCTGGCAGTGACTGAAGAGCGCGCCTTCTCCCTGGCAGCCTCCGCAATTGATACTGGCCGGATCGATGACGGCTCCAAACATTCTGGACCACTCATCTGCCGTTTTTTTCCTCAATTCATCACTGTTTTCCATTGTGGCTTTGTAAGCATTACACTGATTGCAGTCTATACCGCATTTCCCTAGTTTCTGTTCCATGATGGGACTCTCCTTGAATAAGATGAGTCATCCTAGACTGGGAATGCTGACATCAGTATGTCAGTGATTTATTTTTATTCAGGAATACTTCTGATCTTCTGATCAATTCCTCTCTTAATCCGGCTGGCTGCAGAACAGTCAGATGTTCTCCGTAACTGAGGAGATAGCTGTATACCCATTCATCGGGAGGGTATAAAACCCTGATTTCGATACTGCCGTCTTCCATCATTTCAATATTACTTTTTGAAAAGTACTCTCTGGCTTTGGAAACACCCCCTGGTGAAATTCGGAGGTGTAATTTCTCGGGCTTGCGATCGTCTTTGAGATGAGATTCGGGTTTCCACTCAGGAAGGGCAGACTCTCTGGGGATGAAGGTCTCCTTAAGGATCTCCAAATTCAGGATTCGGGAAACCCGGAAGAATCGATAGTCCTCTTTGAGGCGGCAATAACCCAGGAGATACCAGTTATTTCCCCTATAAAACAATTTGAGGGGTTCAACTGTTCTCGTATGGCACTGATTATTCAAGTTTGTATACTGAAAGCGAAGGCACTGGCTCTGACCGATGCTCTTATACAGATTCTGAACATCATGACGGATACGGTTTCCTTCTCCCCAACCAAAAAAATCGATTTCCAGGACAGGGGCCGTTTCCTGGGTCTTGCCCAGTGATTCGACTTTCTCCAGGGTCTGACGAATAGACTGTCTGTCAAAGACGGCTTCCAGGCCCTTCAGACCGGCAATCAATGCCAGGATTTCATCCACTTTAAAAACCTGTTTATCCAGAGTGAATCCTTCCATGAGGGAATAGCCTCCATGGACTCCCGGTTCTGAAACAATGGGGATTCCCGCAAGGCAGAGGGTCTCTATATCCCGGTATATCGTTCTCAGGCTTGTTTCAAAATAAGCCGCCATTTCTGAGGCGGTTATCTTTTTCTTTTTGAGCATCAGAAGAATCATGGATAGGAGCCTGTCGATTTTCATACGCCCATATTACCACCAATTTCTCTATCCTAATATGATTTTATGGTTCAGAAATTCTTTCGCTGATATCTAATAAAGTTTATATTATATTCTATGAAACTCTACAGATCCTTGATTCTTTTACTATTGATCCTGACCTTCCTCACATCCTGTACCACCTCATCCACTCATAACAGGGGCAGTCTCAGCGGAGCCATGGATAAGAGCCGGGATGAAAACGAAGGTGATCGGGAAGTTCCAGATGAAGACGACTCATCCTGGTGGACAGAGGATGATGAAGATCCGGATGAAGATGAATCTGAGGATCAGGATGATTTATACGATACAGAAGATGCAACGAGGAGTCCTTCAGAACCGATGACTCTAAATGTTCTCTTAAGAGGCGGCAGAAGCCTGAGGGCACGCCCCTATTTCAGTTCTGATTTCAATGGGGAGATTCTCATTGGAGACAGAATAAATCATTGGGAAGTTTATCTCTTTGGCGGTTTTGATAATCTGAATTTGTATTCCACTCATGCCCTCTCAGAAAGCATTAAGGATAATTCTTTTGCCCTGTATGCCGGTCTGGAAGGCCGGTACTATATGTTTCCTGATTTGCAGATATTCTCACCCTTTGCCCTGGCCCGCATAGGTGGACTGTACCTGTTCTGGGAGTTCCAGAATGCCCTGACTTCCGGGGATGATACGATCAAATCTGATATTCTGGGGGGCCTGCTTCTGGGTGCCGGTCTGGGTGTGGACCTCTACCATGGGGAGGCTTTCAGAGTGGGAGTAACAATGATCCCTGAAGTGTACCTCTTTGGTGAAGAAACATCTCAGGGATTTACAAATGACTATTTCAGCTCCCAGGGATTTATCCGCTGGGGTCTGGAAGCGGGAGCCCGGTTTTAGGATTCAGGATGACAACGAAAAGTACAGTTTTGATAAAGCAGGTTTATAAATAGTGTAAGACCGCGGCAGGATTCTGCTCTATACTCTTCAATAATGAACCTTCATCAGTCGGTAAGACTGCTTCAATATCAGAACAAAGGCTTCAAAAACTCTGAGTTATTTCCCTCTTCACAAGACTCATCCCTTCTGGCGGTTCTCCTTCAGGATGAAGGATCAATCAAAATGCAGCTTGGAGAAGAGAGTTATACTATTGAGGGGAAATCCCTATCTTTTATCCCCCAGGACCGCGGAAACAAGATGAAAGGATACGGGAAAACCCTCATTCTCATCCTTGGGAAATCCTTGCTGATGGAACTGCTAAAAAATCCCTACGCTTCACGGGTGCAAAGGATTCTGAACTCCCCGCTTATATCAAAGACTCCCCTCCATTTCCGGCTGGATCAGGATCAATATACTCTGACAGAACAGATCTTTTGGAGGATTCATAAGGAGCTGACCCTTTGTGCTGCCGACTCTCAATCCGTTACAGAGCTGTATCTTCTGGAAATTATACTGCAGATCCTTCGATGCGGGCAGATGAAGAAAGAGAAGACTTCAGTCTTTCTTGAGGCATCTCCTCTATGGTCGGTTAAAGACACGGTTCAGTATATCCATGATCACTATGACCAATCTTTATCACTGAATGAACTGGCTCACAGATGCGCTTACAATCCATCCTATTTCTCCCGAGTCTTCAAGGAACAGACAGGAATAGCCCTCTTTGAATATATAAATCGCCTCAGAATAGAGGGAGCCTGCAGGCTTCTTAAAAACAGCGAAATGAGCATCCTGGATATAGCGTTTGCTGTCGGTTATAACAATGTTTCCTTTTTTAACAGGTATTTTAAAAAGCTGCATTCCATGAGCCCCGGTGAATATCGGAGAAAAATAAAATCCAGGTAAAAATAGTGACATAGGAGTTCACTATAATGTGAAATAATACAGGGAAAGAGGGAGAAAGAGAGATGTTGAAGAATTTCCTGAAACAATCTGCACTGGCACAGAAGATTTTTGTTGATACAGAGGTCATCTTAAGCAGATCCGTCCTGAAGCCGGAGGATCTTGAGAGGAAGCTTCCATCCGGCGAAATGGAGCTTCTCCTGCCTCAGGAAGGTCTTTATGAGTTGGAAGTCCACGGTCAGGTCATAGCCCTGGGGCGGATCGTTCGCAGATGGGGTCAATATTTTTTTAAGATCAAAGAGATCAATAAGCTGTGAGGGTTAAAAGATGACACTGGGAAGAATTAATGATGTAAGGGTTCCAATTCAGGTGGTATTAGGGGAAAACAGCTTAAGTCTGGAAGATCTGGCCTCCCTAAACCAGGGGAGTATTATTGAGCTTCAAAAGATTGCCGGCGAACCTGTTGATCTGGTGGCTGCGGGTGAAAAGATTGCCCGGGGAGAAGTCGTTATCATAGATGAAAACTTCGGTATCAGGATCACAGAATTAATAAAGTGGGAGAAATAGGGATGGAAGGCGAGAAAGTACAATCTTCAGAGATCCTTCCCCGGATGCATAGAAAATCGGAAGAACATCTTCTCCGAGGATATGATTTTTCCAGGCCTGACAAGTTATCAAAAGAGCAGATCAGAACGATTGCTATGATCTATGAGAATTTTGCCAGGCTCAGCACCACCTCCCTCTCGGCCCAGCTCAGACAGAAGGTCAAGATGCAATTGTACTGTGTAGACCAGATGACCTTTGGAGAATTCATATCTTCACTGTCCAACCCTACAATCCTGGGAATTACACAGTACAAACCTCTGGTCTGTTCGAGTTTAATGGAGGTAGATCCCGTATTGAGTTCTGTCCTTTGTGACAGCTTGTATGGGGGAACAGGAAAGACAGAAATATTGAAACATGAACTGACTCAAGTGAGCCGTCAGGTCATGATGTCTGTCATGGAAGGACTGCTCAAGAATTTAAAAGAAGCCTGGAAAGATGTTTTTGATATGACAGCGGAGCTCAGCCCTGAACTGGAACATAATCCTGAATTTGTTCAGATTGTGCCCCCCTCTGAGATGGTGATCCTGGTGTCTCTGGATGTGATTATTGCAGAACAAAAAGGACAGTTACAGTTCTGCATTCCCTATTTAACCATCGAACCTATCATGAATAAACTCTCAGCCCGCTGGTATTTTAATTTTAAGAGAAAAGGGGCACCGGAGATAAAACAGAAAATATCTGCCTTGGATCTGGAAACTGTCGTCCTGACCAGGGGCACAAGACTCAATTTAAAGTCTCTGGGAGGGCTGAAAAAAGGCAATCTTATAGGATTACCAGATTTTTCAGCAGGCAAAGGAGTACTGAAAATGGGAGGAGAGCCCCTGATGGGGCTTCATTTTAAAAAACTGAAAAAAAAGTGGAGCCTCACTCTCCCGGTCAATGAGAATTCGGGGCAGCTGGCATTATCAAAAATGGGAAGTTCCGATGCCTCCCCCGATTCTCTTCATACTAAAATCTCAGAGCTGTCAAATTTAGTCAGCAGAACAAGGGGAGAACTGAGTCTCCGGATGGATGAGATCATCAGAAGTCAGGACCACTTGAACGATCAGATATTTCTGGGCCATCCTGAGGATGATAAACCTACCATATCTGAGAATACATCCCTGGATTTTATTGGATTAGAGGATCTTTCTAACTTGTATCTCATCCTGGAGAATGATTTTCCTCAGCTCACGGCTCTCCTCCTCTCCAGAATGGAGAATGAAATCAGTGCTGACTTTCTGAGCCGCTTTTCTCTGGATTTACAGGCAAATCTGATCGTTAGAATCAGTTCTATTAACCATATTGACCCCAGGATTCTTCAAATTATAATCCCCGAGCTGAGGCAGCAATTGAGCGGGATGTGCCACAGCAGGGAACCTGAAAGAGAAGGCATCGGCCTTGCCGCTTCAATTCTCAGCCGCTCAAGCCGGGAACTTGAAAAATCTGTCCTGTCAGAACTGTATCTGCTTGATAAAGAGCTCTGTGAAAAGTTAAAGACCAGGATGTTTGTTTTTGAGGACATCCAATGGATGAAGGATGAATCTTTCGCCCTCCTTCTGGAGAAGGCGGCAGCGGCTGATCTGGCACTCCCCCTGCGGGTTGTCGATGAGGCGGTCAAAGAAAAAATACGGAGCAGAATCCCAGAAGCCAAATCAACTGAAATAAATGAACTGCTGGAGAGTGGAAGTAGAATCAAAATCAAAGATATTGATGACGCTGAAGCAAGGATTATCAATGTTATAAGAGAAATGGAAGAAGAAGGAACCCTCA
>NZ_JAQIBL010000286.1 GCF_027859075.1 Oceanispirochaeta sp.
GTGCCCTCCCACCCCGGGAGTTTACGAAAATACTGCTGGAAGAAGCAGCACGGGAAAATATGCATGGCTATATGCCCAATGCCGGGTATCCTGATGTGAGAAAGCAGGTGGCCCTCTACCTTAAAGATGAACAGAAGGTTGAATTCCTTCCTGAAAATATTCTGATGACCAGTGGTGCCGGAGGGGCCTTGAATGTCGCTCTGAAAACCATATTGAATCCCGGGGACAAGGTCCTGGCCAGCAAGCCCTGTTTTATGGAATATAAATTCTATTGTGATAACCACGGGGGAACCCTTGAATTGGTGGACTGCCTCCCCGGATTTGATCTGAATATTAAAGCTTTTGAATCTGCCATAGATGAAACGACGGCTGCTGTGATTATCAATTCTCCCAATAATCCCTCCGGGAAGGTCTACAGTGAAGATCGATTGAAAGAGCTGGCAGATCTGCTGGATAGAAAGAGTGTAGAAATCGGCAGGAGGATCTATATCCTCTGTGATGAACCCTATAGGAAAATAATTTATGGTGATGTGAAGGTACCGTCCATCCCGGCACTCTATCCTCATACCATGGTTTGTACTTCCTATTCTAAAGACCTTTCCATACCTGGGGAAAGAATCGGTTTCCTGGCCATCGGACCGGAGCTGGAAGACCGGGACCATATTACGGGTGGGGCCATTCTCTGTAACCGCATATTAGGGTATGTCAACGCTTCATCCCTGATGCAGAGGGTTGTAGGCCGGCTTCAGGGGCTGGCAGTCGATGTGGCTCAGTATCAGAGAAAACGTGATCTTCTGGGGAAAATTCTTACAGACTGCGGGTTTGACCTTGATCTGCCGGAGGGAACGTTTTACCTCTTTCCCAGGGCCCCCCTGGGGGATGATATGATGGTGGTGAACTATCTGCAGGAACAGAACATCCTGGCTGTTCCCGGACGGGGCTTTGGTATGCCCGGTTATTTCAGGCTCTCCTACTGTGTGGATGATGATATGATACTCCGGTCTGAAAAAGCCTTCAGAAAAGCGGCGCACAATATTTTTGGATAAGTCCTCTTGACAGATGTGAATATAGAATTTATGTTTATTAAATATTCAAGATAAGGAGACGTGTTTGATGTTAAGTATATATGTACCTTTCCCCACACTTAACCCTGTATGGCATAGTCATGCAAATACGTCTGCGACATCTGACTGATTTCAGCATTCCACTGTAAACAGCACCGCAGACAACCTATGGGTTCCTGCGGTTTTTTTATGCCCGGATGTATGGATACCATCCCGGCCTTTCCTTGCAGGAATAAATTGTTTTATCCCGGCCTGGAGAGTCCGGTCATAAATGACAGCTAAAAAAACAGGTTTTCAAGCCTTTCTCACTTTATTTTCTCTTTTGAAGAACTACCGGTTTCTTTATTCGGTTTCAATTTTAGCCCTGGGTTTTGCTGTAGCTCTTGAAATGGGCGGTTTTCTCGTCATCCGTCGTGTGGTTGACCAGCTGATAATGGAAGGACCAGGTTTGCTCTATCTTGCCTTCTGGGCTTGTATGTACCTTCTTCTGGCTCTGTTTAGGGGCGGATTGAGTTATTATCATGGGAGAGGCAAGGCCCATTGTGCCGAAAAAGTAACTCAAAATATAAGAAACAGCCTCTACGATCATCTGCAGCGCCTCTCTTTTGCCTATCATGACAACTCCCAGACGGGAGAATTGGTTCAAAGATCCACCAGCGATGTGGATACTGTCAGGAAATTCTTTGCCAATCAGATTCCCGAGCTGAGCCATGTCTTTTTTCAGTTTTTCATCAATCTGGGGATTCTTCTGTTTCTGGAATGGAGATTAGCTCTGTTTTCTATCATTGTCGTTCCTGTCATCGGGGTGGTCTCTACAGTTTTCTTCTTTAAAATTTTTGATTCCTACGATGATTATCAAGAGGTCGAAGGAAAAATGTCAAACAGAATTCAGGAGAATCTCTCTGGGATCCGGGTCGTCCGTGCTTTTGCCCGTCAGGACTGGGAGAAAGAAAGATTCCGGGAAATTAATGCCCTCCAGCTTAAAAAAGGACTCCGTCTGACCTGGTGGAATAGTTTGTACTGGCCCTTCGGGCACATTCTCTGCGGACTGCAATTCTCTTTCACCCTGCTTCTGGGCGGGTATATGACGATCCGGGGTATCATTACACCGGGGACCTTCATTGCCTTTTCAAGCCTGGTGAATGCTCTGATCTGGCCCATGCAGGAACTGGGACGTACAATCACTGAAGTCTCTAAAAGCCATGTCTCCTACCGGCGGATACGGGAAATTCTGGATGAAAATCAGGAAGATTTAAAAAGCGGAACCATCCTGGAGGCTCACAATCTGCGGGGAGAACTGGAATTCCGTAAGGCCGGATTCAGCTATGCCCAGGGTGAGAGAGTACTGGATGATATCAGCTTCAGCTGCAGAGAAGGGGAGGTCGTCGCTTTATTGGGTTCTACCGGCTCGGGGAAAACCACATTGGTCAATCTTCTGCCCCGTTTTTATGACTATACAGAAGGGGAGATCCTTCTGGACGGGAAAAATCTTCATGAATATAACCGCCACAACCTGAGGACCCATATCGGGATCGTTGAGCAGGAACCCTTTCTTTTCTCCATGACCGTGGCTGAAAATATCTGCTATTCTCTGGATCGTGGGGTCAGCCGGGAAGAGATGATACAGGCTGCCAGGGCAGCGGCCGTTCATGAATCTGTTATGGCCTTCCCTCAAGGGTATGACACCATGGTCGGTGAAAAAGGTGTCAGCCTTTCGGGAGGGCAGAAACAGAGAATTGCCATTGCCAGAACCCTTCTCAAGAATCCGCGAATTCTGATTCTGGATGATTCCACCTCGTCTGTGGATGCCGATACGGAAGCCAGGATAAAGGAGGCTCTCGAGTCCCTTATGAAGGGGCGAACGACATTTGTAATCGCTCACCGGATACAGACGCTCAGGCAAGCCGATAAAATTCTTGTTCTGGATCAAGGCCGGATTGTCCAGCAGGGAACTCATAAACAGCTGATCAGCATAGATGGGTTTTACAAAGATGTGTTCACTCTGCAGAACCAGATGGAAGATGAGCTGCAGCAGGAACTCCTTGCGGCCGGAATCGGTAAAGGAGCCAGATAATGAGTGCAAATGAAAAAGGAACATTGGAAAACCGGGAGTTTTC
>NZ_JAQIBL010000287.1 GCF_027859075.1 Oceanispirochaeta sp.
ACTCCGGCTTTCGCTCCAGGGGCCGGGCTCTCCCGTTTTAACGGCTCTCACCCTCCAGAAACGTGCATCGCAAATGATGAGTCCGGCTGGTATCTCATACTGTGACTCAGTGACTTCAATGACAGGGGCATCCTCAAATTGATCTACCGCCTCAACAATCTGAAGCTCATAGCCTGTGGCTCCCCCCGCATCTTCCCAGTCGAGCAGTGGTGTTTTATCAGCAACCCCGGCTCCATCTTCCGGGCCTGTATAGACCAGCTCTCTTGTCCAGCCAAGGACCATGTCATCAATGGTTGTTTTGAGAGAAATAGGATCACAGGAGGTGATAAGAGCAAGAATAATCCCAGATAGAATTATCCGTTTCATTATTCTTCATCCTCCCAGAGCACATTTCCTGTCACCTGAGCCTGATCAGAGGCCCTGGTCGCATCTTTACTCCTCATATCGAGGTATGAGTAATTCTCTGCCAACTCCGGATCGAGTTTTTTCAACTGAGAGAATGCGGTTGCAGCTGTATCATAATCTTCAGCCTGATGGCTTGTGCGGGCAATTCCTAAGAGAACTTTCTTGGAGTTTGGTTTTATCTTGTCCGCCTGATTGTAATAGGCCAGGGCTTCTGCATAATCCTCACTTAAATAATTGATATTTCCCAGGTTCATGAGGGATGGGAAGAAAGGACTTCGATCTATGACTTTCTTGAATTGTTCTTCCGCCTTGTCATTCATGCCGTAACGGGCGTAGAGCACTCCTAATTTGTTGATGTCCTGCAATCTCTGGCTTTTTTCAATTTTGAGATTCAGTTCTTCCACCTGAGGATAGAGCTCTCTTTCAATAAAGGTATCATATTCTTTCCTAAATGCCGCAGCGACTTTCTGTGGGTCAGGCATCGTTATATCCACCTGTGCAATATCAAAGCCCACCGGATTGTACTGCTCCCAGGCAGTCCGGGTAGGATAAAATCCGGCTTTCAGCTTAGAGGCATTCTCCCGCCACTGTTTAGCTCCGATCTGCCATGCCTTTAGAAATCCCCCCTCCGTTTCTGTTATTTCAACAGGAATCCAGACTTTGTTTTCCATATAAATCAGATCTTCCGGCCGCAGAAACTGCTTTTCCGCTTCCTTTTCTGTAATGTCGAGGCAAAATGCCATGAAAATATGCCCCGGAATGGTCACAAATGCAGTTTCCACACCGACTGCCTCGAGAAGAGCACAGTTCAGGATGGAAAGGTCATCACAGTCACCGGCTTTATAATCAAGAGTCTGCATAGGAAACTGAATGAAGTCGACAGCACCTTTATCGCCGGCAAGTTCGGAATAAGGGGTGGCAGGATCTATAACATAGCTTATACCATGCTCCCGCAGGGCGGCATTGATACCCATGGCCAGAACAAGGTTTCTGTTCACACCATCACCGGCATTATCCTTTACAATCCCTGCTGTATTCTTTGCAAACTTCAGGATGGCCGTATCCTTGGCGGTCACAAAGGCGGCGACCCGCCTGTCATCATCCCAGGTTATAGCGTTCCTGTTCTGTATCTCCTGTGTTACAATTTTTTCTCGATAGTAGCTTCCGTTATTGTATGAGTACTTAATGTTTATCAGGGCCGAGACCTTGGTTCCTTCTGACACCTCCAGAATTCTATTGGTGAACAAACTGTAAAGATCAATTTCCGCTTCTTCACCCGGGGCCAGGGATGCAGGAGCATTACACTTCTTCGGATTGTCCATATACTGTTTGACGTAATAGGTGATTTCGATGTTTTCAATAGCTTTCTTTTCAAAGTTTTTAATTACGCCTGTCCCGATCGGGTTGTTATCATAATAGCTGAAGAACACTGGAAAAACGCTATTCAGATTTACTTTCAGTAAATCCAGACCTTCTCCGGGTTTATGTTCCATGAGTCCTTCTGCAGCACCGCCTTTTTTGGAGGGAACGATATTGAAAATCACTCCTGCCGTTACGAAGATTTCACTTCCAAACCCCAGGTACTGCCTGTATCCCGCATCAACACCGGCACCCAGTCTGGGTGAAAAGAGGATATAGGTCCCCAGTCCTCCTCCCACATAAGGATTGCCTCCCGAATCATCTCCATTATGAAGGAAGCCGTAGAAATAGCCCCCTGTAGCGAATGTCCGTATACTGATTGTGGGGATGGGGTTGAAATTGAATCCTACTCCCGCACCTAAAGTCATAAGGGATAAAGTGGTTACATCAGTCCTCAAGGGAACATAGTTATACCCGATATCAATACTGGTATATATTTCCGGGAAAAAGGGCATGGATATCTCCCCTGATACTATCCCCCCATAATTCATTTTAAAGAGCTCAGAATCTGTTCCAATAGGCATATTCAAGGATGGAGCTACTTTCAAGGTCAGCAATGAGTTGAAAAGGCTTTGTCCAAAGATTGAACTAATAAATAGTGTAAGAAAACATACAATAATAAGACTTCGTTTTTGCATCTCGATCCCCTTTGAAACACTGATGATTATTCAGTCATTCATTGAAAATATAAGCTGCGAAAAGAATTTGGAAGTGATGTAAGTAGACCAATGGGTGAAAAGCAATTGTTTAAAGTACATACTTTTTACCGCTTCATAATATTATAGCTTCCTTTTGCAATTTTTTGTAGATTATTGCAATTTGGAACCATCTGTGGTTTTAGAAAGTCTCCTCTTTCAAAAGCAGGGCTGCAGGTCATTCTCTGTAGGCACACCCTGTTCATCGGGGGGGGGAGATGTGATCCCCGACTATATAAACCGGGACTTCTGAAAGGATGGTAAACATCCCTTCAGATCAGATTCTACAATAGCGGGATAGTCTGCTCTTTCCCACCATGAGAAGCCGACAGATAAGCCGAATAGACAGTTGCAATCGTATCGGAAGCAAGCTTGCTTCCTGATTCTGGTGCTGTACCCTCAACCACATTATTATAGAAATGCTCCATTTCATTCTGATATCCGGTAAACCAGTCTTCATCAGGAGAGGTATTGGCCCAGCCCTCTTTTGTTCCTATCTTCTCGACAACATAGATGTCATCAAATTGTTCACCCTTGGGATTGAAAGTCTGCAGGGCCGTATTGGGATTAATATTTATCACGGCTCTATGATTGGAGGCATTCACCTCCATATGATTGTGAACCCCTCCTAAAATAATCTCTGAAGCAAATATATCCGCAATCGAACCATCAGAGAAAATCACATGAAGAGCACCGAAATCTTCAATATCTTTATAACCGCTGCGCAGGAAGCCGTCATCCTGATAGGAATTCATTCTGGTCAGAGAGTGGGTCCGGGCGGTCACCGAAGCGGGTCTGATATCGATCCCTTTAACCCGGCCTTCCACCGATTTCAGGTACAAGGCGGCAGTCAGAGGATGCACCGATTTGCCCATGATGGATCCTCCCCCGGAAAAGGACCAGTCTCCATAAGTGGGAGAGTGGGAACCGCTGTGGCCCTCCTGGCCCTGAATCCATAGGATTTGGCCTTTTGTCTTCTCAAGAACCTCCCGTTCTTTCTGTATGGCCGGAGCATAGACCCAGTTCTCGGCATAAAAAATGGTGCCCGCACTGCTTTTCTCTGCCTCCAGAATCCTTTGAATGCTGGCCTGCGCCTGAATCAGTCCGGATGCCCTGTCAAAGGAATCTCCCGAAAACCCGGACTCACCCTTTCCGAAATATCCGGTAAAGGGCTTTTCGATGATCACATGCCTGCCCCTGTTCAGCCCTCTCACAGCCAGGGCTTCATGAGAGGCCGGAGGGGTGCAGATATGCACCACATCACAGACTGAGAAAAGCTCTTCCTCACTGGTACAGACAGGAATCCGCCGCTCCTTCCCAAAATTCTGACAACGTTCTGGATGGGGGGAATAGACTCCTGCTATCTCAACATGGACACCATAGACACGTTTCAAGGCTTCAGTGTGAAAACTGGCAGCAAAACCACTTCCCAGAATACCTGCTTTTATCCTCTTTTTTTCCACATCAAACCTCTTTCTTTTTGAAAATCATCTGAAAGGCCTGTTTTTTAAGTTTTCCAAACCAGACAGTCCTTCCAATAATGGCAAATATTGTTAAAAAGATCAGAACCAGACAGATCGGGCGTGAAACAAAGGGCAGAAAAGAGCCATCTGAGAGCACCAGCGCTCTTCTGAGGTTTTTATCCAGAATCCCACCGAGGATGATTCCCAGAATCATGGGGGCTACGGGGTAGTCCATTTCCCTCATCAGATATCCCAGGATACCGAAAAATATCATGACTTTAACATCAAAGGTTCGGCTGGCCAGAGCATATGACCCCATCACACAGAGAGTAAAAATAACAGGAATGAGCTTTGTCCTTGGTACCTGAAGGACTTTCACAAGAGACTTCACCATGGACAGTCCAAGAATCATCATGGCACAGGTGGCCATAAAGACCATGGCTACAACCTTGTAAACAAATTCTGGAGATTCAATCATGATGAGGGGACCGGGACGAATTCCGTGAATGAACATGGCTGCCAGAAGAACGGCCGCCGGGGCGGATCCAGGGATGGCCAGGGAGAGAACCGGAATCACGGCCCCTGCGGCGGCGGCATTGTTCCCTGTCTCTGATGCGATGAGACCTTCAATACTTCCTTTCCCGAAGAGTTTTTTCTCCTTGCTCCCTCTTTTGGCAAAATCATAACTGACCCAGGCGGCAATATCTTCACCCACTCCCGGAATGGCTCCTACAAAAGTCCCGATGACACCTGAGCGGAGTATGGTCTTCCAGTATTTCAGAACTTGTCGGGGATGGGGAAAAACATTCTTGATGGGAGTATTGATGACGACGGACCGGGGACTCTTCATAAGATTCAGAATCTCCGCCATACCAAAGGCACCGACCATGGCGGGAAGAAGGTCTATCCCTCCGGATAAATTGACATTTCCGAAGGAGTAGCGGATATGAGCGTGGATTCCTTCCATTCCGATCATGGCAATGAACAAACCTATAAACCCGGCGATCCAGCCTTTCAACGGATCTTTGGGAGCCGTCAAATTTCCTGATATGATAATTCCGAAAATAGCCAGCCAGAAAAACTCATAGGATTGGAAGTCCAGAGCAAAGTTTCCAAGGATAGGGGTGAAAAAAGCGAGCATGAACATCCCGATAATAGACCCCAGAAAGCTGCCTGTAGTGGCAATCCCGATGGCCTCTCCCGCCTTTCCCTGCAGGGCCAGTGGATGCCCGTCTACAGAGGTTGCCGCATTGGCGGGTGTACCGGGTATATTGAGAAGAATGGCCGAACGGCTTCCCCCGTAAATTGCTCCGATATACATACACATCAGGATCAGGACAGCCGTATCTGCGGGCATTTTATAGGTCAGAGTAGTCATCAGGGCGACACCCATGGTGGCCGTCAACCCCGGGAGCATTCCAACGATAATTCCCAGCTGAGTGCTCCATAAAACAATAAAAATAACCTTGAAGGAGAAGAACCCTCCCAGGCTAGCTAAAAACATCAGAATTCCGTCAAACATAGAAAGGTCTCCTTAGGGTAAATCAACAAGAAAGAGGTATTGAAAAGTAACACTGATGACAGCGGAGCTGATGATAGCCTGAATGACAGCAAAGATAATTATTTTCCTTTTACTTCCCTCTTCTTTATCAAACTTCAGGTCAAAAATGAGAATAAACCCCAGAGTGAAAAGAAAAGTTGCCAGAATATAGGGGATATGGCCCACAAGAACCAGGGCATAGAGGAGACAGAGGGCCAGAGAAATCAAAAGACGGACAGTACCCTCATCTTTCAACAAGGCTTTAACATTTCCTTTTTGAAACCTGGGTAGATAATCCGCTTGACGGATGGTCCTGATAAACATGATCAGGGAAAGAAATAGTATGATGACGCCCAGGATTCCCGGGACGACTCCCGGCGCGGTATAGGGATTGATGCCTTTTTCTTCCAAACGGGGCATCCTGACAGCCATAGAGCTAATGGTTATTCCAAAAATAATCAGAACAATTGATGTGATAAAATCTGCCTTGCGCATTTGTTTTTCGTTCATAGTATTACAACCTGATAGCAAAATAACCCCTCCCCGAATATCAGAGAAGGGGTTATACATTTTTTATTTAGAAATTAGGGACGGGGAATTCCAATGGTGGATGGGTCAATGACGGCATCACCCGAATCAAATTTGAGCCAGGCGCTGATCTGAACCATGGGGAAAGACTTTTCAAGAGCTTCCTTACCATAGCAGGGGTCAAAAACAACGGCATTTTTTGCGGCCCAGTCTTTCAGTTCAGGAGATTTCATGACAACATTTTTCCAAATCTTATCCATGGTGTTGGTCACGGCTTTAGGAGCACCCTTGGGAATGAAAATTCCGAAATAGATAGGGGCTGCTTCAAAATCCTTGATCCAATTTGTGATAGGGGGAATTTCGCCTTCCATTCCATCCACGACCAGGGCTTTGTCAGTCATAACACAAAGGGCTTTCAGCCTTCCCGCCTTCAGCATGTCCACTTCTTCAACAGAAAGCTGAGGAACAACATCTGCTTCTCCGCCGACTGTGGCGATGACGGCAGGATTTCCACCGTCATAGGTCACATGCTTGTACTCAACTCCGGTGTATTTTTTGATCAGTTCTATGGCTGTATGGCCGGCAGAATTGACTCCTGCTGTGGCCACACGGATCTTTCCGGGGTTGGCTTTCATATCGGCAAGAAGATCTCCAAAGTCATTGTAGGGAGAATCTATACCGACGGCGACTACGGTAGGCATGGCTACGTTCAGATAGAGATTCCAGTCATCCAGAGTCGTATCAATCATGCCCTGTACTTTGTAGACACCAAGATCTTTAACGGCTCCTGCGACCCATTTCATTCCGTCTTTATCGGCATCCAGAACACCCTTTGTTCCAACAGATCCAGAAGCTCCCGGCTGATTCACGACAACAATTTTCTGTCCCAGAACGGCTTCTACGATACCAGCAGTAGTTCGGGCAGAACGGTCTGTAGACCCGCCGGCTCCCCAGGGAACAACAAGGTTAACAGGTTTGGCCGGCTGCCATTCATAACCATTAGACTCTTTTTGGCCTTCCCCGAACAGAGGAAAAACAAGAAGAGCCAGAAGCAACAGAATTACAGTTTTTTTCATGATAAAAACTCCTTCTTTATATATTCAGCCGCTTATACAAGCCGCTTTCTCAAGATTAATACCAGTTTCCTGGATTTGGATTTCATCCATCCGGTAGCCATAACCAAATCCCGTCAGAGAGGATAAATCAATGTCTCCCTGACTTCTTGAAAATAACTTCGGATGAACCTTGCTTTCCGATAGGGATGCCAGAGGGCAGTACTGAATGGCATTGCTTTCGATCTCCGGATCATCACTCAAATGAGCCGCCAATTGAACGTGAGCGATATGGGCCAGGGAAGGATTCGTCAAATCCATAACAGTCACTCTTTTATTAAGAACTCTGGACAGGGCATACATCAGGATGGATGATGTCTGAGACTTACAGATTTTCAGTGCGACCCCGGACCATCCAGCCTGGTAATATTCATACAGCACTTCCCAGTTCCCGGCCCCTTCATCCACAAGCAGATCTTTCATGGCGGTAATGGAACGAACCTCGTTTCTGTTTCCAGTCATTCCTGCACGAATCGGTTGCTCGATGTAGACAAGCTTCTCATAGAGACCTGGAATATCCGCCTTCAGATTTTCCAGAAACGGGATCATCCATCTGAGCTCATCTTTGGAACCGTTGTAATCAAAAGAATATTTCTCAACACCCAGAGAACGGCTGACCTTATATATTTCCTTCAATCGATTCATGTCCTGATCTTCCATGGAGCTGAGCTTAATCTTTAGACGCTTAATACCTCCATCGACTATCCAGCGGGCTAAATCATTACAGCTTTCATCGGCCGGAACAGGATCAACAATACCAACCATATGCCAGACTCCCAGGCGGGAAGGAGGATTCTCCTTAAGCAGATGACTCAACTCAATTCCTTTCATGAGAGAAGAAACAGTCCTGTTACTCTTGAAAAAGAAATCCAGGGAGACAGGGATCAGACTCGAATCGAATAGTTTATAAACCGGAAGTGAACAGAGTTTGGCAAAACCATCATAGAGGGCAATGTCAAAGGCTGAGTTCATGACTTGAACAGCCAGAAAAGGCAGATCTCCCCATTTTTCAGTAAGGCCTGTATACAGAGGATTCAGGCTCTGAGTCTGCAATTCAAATCCTGACAGCAGGGGATGGAGAACCTTCCCCAAAGACAACCATTGAGTAACCAGCTCACTGACTATATCCCTGATAACAAACATGGGGTTTTCGATGGTACACTGCGGCCAAAACCATGGATAGTTCACGGGGACTTCACCCCAACCGGTTCCAGACTCACCAGTCACCGGATTCTTCAGGACCATTTTTATCCTCAGTTTTTCCAGAGACTCAATCTTCTGCTTGCCGAAAGAGAGGGGATTGGAAAATACAACAGGGAGATACTGAACCTCTAGTGTGTGAACAATTAAATCCAAATGAATTCCTTCAAAAATAAATTAACATCGAGATCATTTTATCTTATCCTCAGTTTATCACTTTGTCAAAGATATTTATTATCTAGCTTATAAACTCTAATATAATGGCATTAAATCCTAGGTAATTCAAATTTACAAGATCTATTATTTATTGTATACTTCTCTTTGTAAATATATTTTACTATGAAGACTGG
>NZ_JAQIBL010000288.1 GCF_027859075.1 Oceanispirochaeta sp.
TCATTAGCACAACCAGCAAAACAGCCGGCAGGGCGAAAAGACTTGTTTCTAGAGTCTGCAAGTTATGTTTCCGCTCTTTCCTCATCCAATCCTCAACTTTTACTTCGTATTTCAAATAATCTGGCAGAATAAATCCCGGGAAGCTCAACACTCAATGTTCCCATTCCACTGTTCCAACTGAAACGGCAATCCCCATCAGCAGGATAGACACAACGGACAATCTGCTCCTTCCCTTTCAGGTGTTCGAGAGGCAGCAGGCAGCGGTCCTCCCCGGCGTCTCTTTTCCAGACAGCCACATAACTGACATCCCCTGTCTTTAAACCGAGACAAGTCCATGTGTCATGAAATGAGGATAGTCCCAGGGGCCAGAAAGGCAGTGCCTCTTTAATTGCCGGACGTATGTTTTTGTAATAATCCAGGGCTTCCTTGACCAGGTCTTTCCCCTTCTGATCAAGATTCAGAATATTACCGCTTTGATGTACTCTTAAAAGAAGAGCATTCACCATATTGAATATCACCTCTTCATCATCTCCCGGCACCAGGGGATAGGACCAGACCGCAGCCTGCTCCGGTGTTACCCCGGTAGGGGAGTTGGCAGCAATCGTTGCATATCTGAGGAAATCTTCCTGATCACTTGTTGACTGTATGCTTAGCCTGCTCAAAAGAGCATAATCAATTCTCAATCCACCGCTGGAACAGTTTTCAATTATCAGTTCCGGATATTTTACAAAAAGGCTGTCCAACCAGCCCAGATAAGCTCTTTCATGTTCCAGAAGTCCGTCACCCACACTGTCTGCATTGATTTCAGTACCTATTCCAGGCTCGATGTTATAATCCATCTTTATATAGCCCACCCCGTATTCTTCAACAAGACGGCGGATGACGCTGCTGGCATACTCCCTGACTTCGGGATTTCTGAAATCAAGCTGGAACCGGCTCCGGTCGTATACTTTCTTCCCATGCCGGTGAAAAAACCAGTCAGCAGAAACTTCTTTTGCTTTCTTACAGTGAATTCCCATCACTTCAAGTTCAAGCCATAAGCCGGGAATCATTCCCTTGGAACGGATAAAATCTATGACTTCTTTTATACCCCCGGGAAATCTTTCATCTGAGGGCTGCCATTCTCCCACACTGTCCCACCAGTCTCCCTCATCATACCAACCAGCATCGATGCAATAATATTCACATCCTAAGTCTGCAGCAGCTGCAATGAGAGGCATCTCTTTTTCGGTTGTCGGGTCCGCCCAGAGGCAGTTCATATAATCATTGAATATGATGCCGAGTTTCTCGTTGTCGGGATTCCTTCTTCTGATCGCTCGTCTGTAGTTTGTGAGTTCTCCCATGGATTCATCAAAGCCTTTGCAACTAACACCGACTACCGCGGGAACGGACACAAATTTCTCTCCTGAATGAAGGTTTTTAAACCAATGGGATTCATTCTCTGAGGGACCACTCAACTGAAGATATAAGTGACCTGTTTGATCACTGATTTCCCAATGCCAGGAACCGTTGTGCTCTATCTGCCAGAACAAACTACCCCCGGTTTCTGTATTTTCCAGATATCCCATGGGAAGAAATTCTTTTGTTGACCAGTTTCCTGTATTGCTAATATGAACCGCTTTGGATGAGCGCTGTTTCAAATCGGGCTGACACTGGGCCATGCCCAGATCATCAAGACTGTAGGACTTCCACTGAAATTCTCTCTGCCAGGAGTTATGGGGAATCATGAGGCGCATTTTTTCATCGGCCTTCAGAAGGCCCTCTTTTTCAATGCCATTCAGATTAAAGGAGGAAATATATTCCAGGCATTGGGACTCAGATCCCTTGTTTTCTACGGTCGAGGAACAGCGGATGACAGAGATCCCATCATAAAACTGATAATGAGAGCTAACGTAAATCCCGCTTTCCTCATCCTCAGAGAATATCTCAATCTTACGACCCGCATCAGTTCTGTAATCTTTGTACCCTGAGTATTCGAGTCTGTATCCCGGTGAAGTGACTGTGTATTTTAGACCATGCCGTTCTTCAGGACGGTCATATCCGGATAAAGCTAGTTCGAGGAGACGAAATCCACTATTTTCATATTCTGTCAGGTCAGGTGTTGAGAGTGGTGTCGCTGCAAAATGAAGCAGCCTGATGCGTTTATTCTCAGAGATCTCAAAATTCATGTATATGCCATTTTCGGCAATATCAATTGTTCTCACCTGTACTCCAGATATTATGGGGACTTAACTTTCTAATAGATTTAATTTTAAACTCGGATACTCCAGATTTGAATGGACTTTCATAATCAGTTTAGGGTAAATTCTTGGACTTCTTTGAAGCTGGAAGGCTGGTCATAGCGAATTCTGAACTCATAGAATAAATCAGCCGGTGCTATAGTGCCGGCTGATTTATGAATTATTTAAGGCTGAATTTTATTTCTCTGCGGCCTGAACCATCGATGTTGATAGTTGCCGATTCCGAATCTGTTGAAAACAACCTCACAGACCAGTTCTCTACATTTCCTTCAGCCCTGATGAACAACTCGTTGTTGCTTCTCATAACATCAATGGTTAAATCAATCTCACCCTTGATGTTCCGGACTGTACTGGTGAGATTCTGCCCCTCTTCAATATTATAGATATCGAAGCGTACTCCCTGAGAATATTCATAATCGGCCTTATTATCGCAACTCCCACGGGGAATAATACTTCCTGAGGGAGCAAAGAGAGGAATACTCATATAATCATGAGTCTCGGCAATCCACCGGCCCCCGAACATACATCTTCCGTCTATCAGATTGAACCACGGCCCCTGAGGAAGATAATAACTGGATTCTCCCCTGTCATTAAATATGGGAGCCACCAGCAGGCTGTCTCCCAACATATATTGAGTGTCCAGATAGGCGCATGCCGGATCTTCGGGATATTCAAGTACCATAGCTCGCATCATAGGAACAGCTGTTTCTGAAGTGGTACAGGCCATGTTATATAAATAGGGCATAAGAGTGTTCTTCAGTTTGGTAAAAAAACGGAGAACATCGCAAGCCTCATCATCAAAGTTCCATGGAACTCTATAAGACTCGCTGCCATGGAGACGGCTGTGAGTTGACAGAAGTCCGAAGGCCGCCCACCTTTTATACAGATCGGGAGTGGCAGTCTGTTCGAATCCTCCGATATCGTGGCTCCAAAATCCAAATCCGGAAAGACAAAGAGACAGTCCTCCTCTCAGAGATTCTGCCATTGATGTATAGCTGGCACTGCAGTCTCCTCCCCAGTGGACTGGGAACTGCTGTCCTCCTACCGTTGCAGAACGGGCGAAAACCATAGCGTCTCCCTGTCCCCGGAATTCCAGAAGCAGATCGTAAACAGCTTTATTGAACAGCTGAGTATAATAATTGTGCATTCTTTGAGGATCAGAGCCATCGAAATAGCAGATATCCAGAGGGATTCTTTCGGCAAAGTCTGTTTTGAAACAATCGACACCCTGTTCAAGAAGTGGTCTCAGTTTGCTCTGAAACCAGAGTGTCGCATCAGGATTTGTAAAATCCACCAATGCCATTCCAGCCTGCCACATATCCCACTGCCAGACAGAACCATCCGGGCGTTTTACAAGATATCCCTTCTCTTTTCCCTCATCAAAAAGGGCAGACTTTTGGGCTATATATGAATTGATCCACAGGCAGCTTTTCAAGCCTTTCTCTTTTAATCTGGCCAGCATTCCTTTAGGATCGGGGAATATTTCCGGATCCCATTTAAAATCACACCATTGGAATTCCTTCATCCAGAAACTGTCAAAGTGAAAAACCTGGAGAGGAATATCCCGTTCTGCCATACCATCAATAAAGGAGTTGACCGTTGATTCATCATAAGATGTCGTGAATGACGTTGTCAGCCATAGACCGAAAGACCAGGCGGGAGGAAGTGAAGGTTTCCCTGTTAAGGCACCATAATTGGAAAGCACTTCTTTAAGATTGTCCCCACCAATCAGATAATATTCCAGACTCTCCCCGGGGACACTGAACTGCGCTTTGGAAACAGCTTCGGAGGCCAGTTCAAAAGAAACCTTCCCCGGATGATTAACGAGAACTCCATACCCTTTGCTGGAAAGATAGAATGGTATATTTTTATATGACTGTTCACTGCTTGTTCCACCGTCTTCATTCCAGATATCCACAACCTGACCATTTTTAACAAAGGGAGTGAATCTTTCTCCCAATCCATAGAGAGTTTCACCCACATCCAGGTCCAGCTGCTCCCGGCAATATACGGAACCATCATCTTTTTTAATAAATCCTGCAGATTTTTTCTGACTACCTGTCAAAGCTTTACCCTTGAAGGAGAATTCACTTCTCCATACCTTACGATCCTTTATGTCAAACTGAAGATCTCCCGAACGAAAGGAAACAGATTTATCTGAGGAATCAGCGACGACCTCATTGTCTTCAGATGGGTTAATCTGAAATTCTGGAAAGGCGTTTATGCCTCCGGCATGGTGGTACATTTTCACTTTAATAATATTACGACGAGGAGAACTGAGTTCTACTGTCAGCTGTGGCAGATTCAGAGTATCTCCTCTGTTTTCAATCTTTTTTGCCGGAGCAAAAAGGGTCATTTTATCATCCTTTATTCTAATGTCCCGCGCTTCCATGGGGCTTATTAGAGTCACATCATCCTGGAGTAACCAGAAACCATTTGAAAATTTCATTAATAACCGTCCTTAAACAGAGATAAAAGAATTATATTCTCAAATAATTGATATTTGTCGTCATAAAATGCTATTAAATAGCACAATTATGATATATATAATTAATTATGAATACTTTTTTCAATCTGGAAGCAAGAAAACATGGTTCCATCCTTTTTCCATATGCGGCATATAAGATGGAATTTGATGAAGACGAGGTCATCCTGGACTGCCACTGGCACTCTGAAATTGAGTTTCTCCTCGTCAACAAGGGATCGGGAATGTTCCATCTGGGAGAGCAATTTTACAGAATCAATGAGGGGGAGGCTCTTATAATATCAGGAGGCATTCTTCACAGTGGAAGAACAATCCCGGGCAAACACTGCAGCTTTGAAGCTTCTGTATTCAGCTCAAGTCTGATCGAAAGTGCCGGAAATGATATTGTACAATCCAAGTATCTCGATTCTGTGATCAGAGAATTGAAATACAGAGAACCGGTTATTAAAGGGAAGGATGAAAATGAAATAGCCATCCTTGAGCATTTACATTCCATCCATAGGCTGTACTGGAAAAAGGAGATTTTCTTTGAAATGCAAATCAAGATTCATCTCCTGGAAATCTTCCTTCTTCTCAATATAATGAGAGAGAAGGAGTGTTCTGATGTGATCATAAATCCAGTGCGCACCAGGTCTGAATCCATCAAAGAAGTACTGCGCTTTCTACACGGCAATTACAGTAAAGAGATACCTCTACAGGAAATGACCGCCATTACAGGGTTTAGCTGTGCCCATTTTTCAAGAATCTTCAAAGAAACGGTACATATGACTCCAGTCGAATACCTGAATTACTTTAGAATAAACCGTTCTGTTGAACTCTTGAAAGACAGTCGTCTTCCTCTTTTCAAGATAGCAGAAGAAAGCGGGTTTTCCAGCGTAAATTACTATATCAGGTGCTTTAAGAAGCTTAAAAACTGCACTCCGGCTGTTTTTAGAAAGAATTTACTAAGGCAAGATTTCACCAACTTCAGTTATTGATGGTCCTTCTCTCAGAGACTCTTTTTATGGGAGATAGATCCCCATGAGGATACTGATCATGGATCTATCTAATTTTCCGGATTAAACCTTCCAAACCGTTTAACTTAATCTCCAGAAGAGACTCCAGCTGCAGCCCCAATTTTCCCTTGGGGAAGCCTTTCGTTTTGAAGTATAAAATGTAGGCCTCAGGAAGATCTACCAGATACCGTCCCGCATATTTGCCGAAGGGCATTTTTGTATTGGCCAGCTCTATGAGAAATTTATGACTATCTTCAGTTTCCATGATGGAAATATATCATAAAATCAGAACTCGGTGACCACTATCTGGTCCATAAATTTTCCCCATGCGTCCTCTTTTGATAAACCCGGTCCATAAATGGTCAGCTTGGAAGCCGCCCAGCTGGCGGCCTGTCGAAGGGCTCCCGGTAGATCCTGACCGGAAGCTAATCCTCCGATAAATCCGGCTAAAAACGTGTCTCCTCCCCCCACGGTACTCTTGACATTGACAGGGGGCGCAGACGCCTGATAACGGCCCTTACGCGTGTAGAGCCGGCTTCCCCCCTTTCCCAGAGAAAGGGCGATCATGCCCACCTTTTCAAGGAGTGTTTCGCTCAGTAAGTCAACCTCATGAACTTTATCCTCCCCATCCTGCACTTCAATGAAGATTTCAGACAATTCCTCCAGGTTGGGTTTAATCAGATCAACACATCCGGATTCGATGGCATATTTTAAAGCTTGTCCGCTGGTATCCACTGCCACAAAGGCACCCGCATTCCTGGCATCAAGAGCCATGTCAGCATAAACCCTGGTTGATAGACCGGAAGGCAGGCTGCCCGAGATGATCACATAATCGAATCCCTTCACAAGCTCCCGAAACCGGGACATAAAACTCCCGATCTCACCCTCTGTCAAAGTGAAACCATTAAAATTGATATCAGTGGTAATACTGTTTTTCGGATCTACTATTTTAATCCCTTCCCGGGTAGAACCATCCACAGTGTGAAAATGATCTTCCAGGGCATGGACCTTAAAGTGGTCACAAAAGATCTGCTTGTTATCATTTCCTAGAAATCCGCAAACATGGGTTTCGAATCCACCCTGAGAAAGCGCGGTGGCCGCATTGATCCCTTTTCCTCCGGGATCCCGCCTGCCCGCAGAAGCCCTGTTCACCGAGTCGATGGAAAAATCTGAAACTTCAATCGTGTAATCAATGGCAGGATTAAGGGTAACGGTCAATATTTTTTTCATAACCCTCCCACGGTAGGAGAAGTTTATTTTTCTGTCAACACCAGGCGCTGTATCCTATACTGGTATAAGAATGAATCATAAAGACTAATAAAGGGGTAGAAAAAATGAAATTGATAAAAAGAACTGACCGCCTCTATGAAGTGCCTATGGGTTTTGTGAAAGCCTACATCATACAAGCCGGGGACAATCTAGTCTTGATCGACACAGGCATTGAAGGAAAAGCCGATGCTATTCTTGAGGCCATTGACCGGGCAGGTCTAGATTCATCAAAATTGAAGCATATTCTCATTACCCAGCTCCATCGTGATCATGTAGGAAGCCTGCATGCTCTCAAAGAAAAAACAGGCTCCCGGGTCTATGCCCATGAACTGGAAGCTGATGCGATAGAACAGGGGATTACAATGAGATTCTGTGTTCCGACTCCCAGCCTGTTAAGCCGCATTGCGGTTCCCAGGATTTTAAAGGGAGACTGGAAGAAGCGAATTGAAGGAACGAAGGTTGAGGTCAGGCTTAAGGATGGTGATGTCCTGTCCCTGGGGGTGGACATCACTGTGATCCATAGTCCCGGTCACACGGCAGGACATGTCTGCTATCTTTTCCAGGATGAGCAGAAAGTTCTTATAGCCGGTGATGTTGCCACAGGAGGAATAAGACCGGGCTACCCGATGCTGTTTGAAGACGAAGAACAGGGATACAGGACCTTAAAAGATCTGGGAAACCGAGACTTTGATATGGTATTCTTTGGACACGGCAAAGCCATAACCAGAGAAGCATCAAAGATGTTTAATAAAAGATTTTAGCCATTTTCGGCGATGACCAGATAGGCCCGCAGTTTTTCATGAGGAAACAGTTTCTCAGGCATCATCTCTTTACCAAGAGCATTCGCCACCATATAACGGGCACAGTTCAGATTATTAGACTGACAGTACTGCACCTTCATTTCTTCTATTTTTTCCGATTTGTTATTCAGTTTGTTGTTAAAAAACAGACATTTTTCTATAAATTCACATTCACCCATGAGAGATAAACCTTTATAAATCTTCCTAAATTAAATTATCTCTCTATATTCAATAGGAGAGTCCCCTTTGGTCAAGGACTTTTTTTTAAATAATAACCTTTTGTACTATAAATCCATTAAACTTAAGGTATATCCACTGTGATAAAGATTGAGGAGGCTGATATGAAAAGCAGATCAATGGACCTTTTATTGCGAATGGAAGAATTAGGTCTTTTTATTTTAACGATTTACCTTTTTTCCCTTCTCCCCTTCCCCTGGTGGGTCTATCCGCTGCTCCTGTTCATTCCGGATATCAGCATTTTGGGATATATGATCAATGCCGAGACCGGTGCCTATCTTTACAATTTCATTCATCACCGGGGCATAGCGGTCATCCTCTACATCTGCGGCATTCTGCTGGCAAGCCCCTATATAGCCCTGGCGGGTCTGATCATCTTTGCCCATTCATCAATGGATAGAGTCTTTGGATACGGGTTAAAACATCCCAGTGGTTTCAAAGACACCCACCTGGGCACGATAGGAGAAAAAGAAAATAAAAATGAGGAGTAAAATCGCGCTTCTGATCAGATTATTTTAGATCAGATCGGGAGCCCCTTTCAGAAAAGATCTAAACAGTCTCTCCAGAAACAGAATATCACCACCGGCAGATTCAGCAGTTTTGTCTTCAATATGGATGGTCACCCTCTGTTCTCCTGTCCCGGCCTTTCTCCCGATCCCCCGGGTCTGCTCTGACAATCCATGAAGACAGGCTTCTTCGGCCGTATCCAATGTCTCAAAATCCTCAAAACCTTCCATTCCTATGATTCTGAACAAACCTTCCGAGGTTGGTATAATCTGGGCGGTACTGCTGACCTGAACCTTGCTCGTAATGGCCCCCAGAGCGTTGGCAACATCACCATGCTCAGGCAGTATCAGTGTTCCTCCCAGCATCTCCACGGCCTCAGACAGAACCAGAGCGGCAGGAGCCCCTAATCCGACAACAGATGCTGTAAGGGTAGGTGTCAGAGACAGGCGGGAATTCCCCTTTTCCAGAATGGGTCTGAAGATCTCGGGAGAACCTGCTGCTTCAGGGAAAATCTTTTCCAGGAGAGCAAGGCCCAGCTGATGTTTTATATCCTGCATCAGAGTCGTCATCACTGTCTCGGAGGATTCTTTCTGCAGTGTGAGGATCAGATGAAAGTATTGAGCAATCTCATCTCCCGGCCACAAACTCAGACGTCCCTGCAGATGATACAGATCGGTAGGAGTCAGTCCGGCTCTTTGAATGCAGTATGATTTTTCGAGTCTTTCTGATTTAAGTAGTTTCCATACACCATGACAGAGCTCCCCGCTTATCCGGGAGATCAGGGCCGGTCCTTTCCTCAATATATTCAGGAGAGCCTCCTCCTGTCGGGTCAGAGGAAAATCAGCTTCCTTTTCTGTTTTAAAAAGCCATTGGAGAGGAATGGAGGATTCATCTGTCCTGCTTAGTTCAGCCGCTTTTTCGAGACTTTCCTTCAAATCATATTTTGAGTTCAGCCAGGAAAAGGGAGTAATCCTGCCGGGACCGATGCTCCAGAGCTGCCGATCAAATACCAGGGCACTATCTCCTCCCAGTCCGGTAGTCAGCATATTGACGGCCTTGACATGGGTCCTCCAGGAACCGATAGAAGCCCCGTCTTCGCAGACAGAGACCTCCCCGCCCTCGAGAAAACCGATATCCGATGTGGTTCCCCCTACATCGATAACCAGGGCCTCATCCAATCCCGTCAAAAACCGGGCTCCCGCCATGCTGGCCGCCGGCCCGGACAGGGCAGTCTGAAGGGGGAACTCGCTGGCATAGGCTCCCGTCATGACAGATCCGTCCCCTTTGACAACCAGACAGGGAGCCTTCACTGAAACCTCTTCCAGGGCTATTTTCATCTCATCCAGAAACTCTTCCATGATGGGAATAACCCCGGTGTTGAGTACGGCAGTATGAGCCCGGACATAAAAATTCAAAGTTCCCGAAAGTTCATGACCGCAGCAGACATTCAGACCTGTGCTCTCTCTCAGAACAGCCTTGACCTGAAGTTCCAGGGCCGGATTAATGGAAGCACCATAACCTGAAACTGCGAAAGCCCGAACTCCCTGCTTCTGGATCATCTTCTGTGCCTGTATTTTAATTTCCTCTACATCTATTTCCTGGGAAACAAGACCTTCGATGGTGGTCCGTCCCTTGATGACCACACTGGGTGAATGACTCATTTTTTCGAGATCGGTATTTCCCAGGGGCATCAAAAACAGACCGACAGGATAGGTATTGGATTCGACGATGGCATTGGTCACCAGGGTGGTAGAGAGAGAAACGAGATCAACCATTTCAAGTGTATCTGCCGGGAGTTGACGGACGGCATTCATGATTCCGTCGGAATATTTCCACTTAGTTGTCAGTGCTTTGGATCGGCTGAGTACTTTCTGTTGACTAAAATCAAAGAGCACAGCATCTGTATAGGTTCCTCCGGCATCGATACCCAGACCCAGAGTCGTCTGTCTTTTCTTCTCAGGTTCACGGTGGTTCCCGCTCTGGTTTGTGAACACAAGACTGCGTTTGCCGCCTTTCTGTTCATCCTTGATACCCGAGGCAAAATTGATCAGTCCCGATGCAGGTTCAAAAATAATCTCCCGGCCAGGCGGAACGATAAGGACATCATCGGCACCCTGCTCAGGATGAGGCATAAAGCATTGAAGGATAAGGTTTTGAGAACCCTCTAAGCGGGTATATTCCCAATTGTTTTCCTCTGCCATGGATTGAGCATAGTCGGCATATTTCTGTTTGTCTCCGCTGCCGGTGTCAATAAAGACGGCTCTGGAGTAATTTTTCTTCCAGGCGTCAAAAAAATCAATCACAGCCTCTGAATTATCGGCACCGAATCGATCCCGAAGAACATCCTTATCCAGGGTATCAGCATATTCCGCAGGCATTTCTGCAGGGTTCTTTTTCTTACCGCCTCGGGGCTGAACCTGTTCTTCGTACCAACCGGCTGAAATATAGTATGTTCCGGGTTTGTGTGAAAATTGTTTTTTGTATTCTCTGGTTCCCCCCAGGAAGAGACTGATGCAGTCATGAACTCGGGGGATGATCAATGTGTGGCGTGAATGAAGTCCGACAATACCTTTGCCGCAGACTCCGTACATCAGCACCACCCGGTCATATCCGTCAGGAACCAGATCAATGGCTTTCTGCAGCTCCTTTCTCAGGAGATCGGGTTCTGCATGAAGCCCTCCTTCCAGATAGACCAGTTCTGGTTTTTCCGGTAGGGAGGGTATGATCTGTTCAAGGTCTTTTCGGAATACGCCGCAGGCAATGCAATATGTTTTCATTTAATCCTCTTGATGAAGTGAATCATAACATTGTCTGACACGGCTTCATTGGGATAAATTATGAACTTTTTGTATTATCTTGAGAACTGACTTCTTCCGGGTTTCCGGGATCTGTTCTGACCTTGATTCTGAGAGGAGCCTGAGGAGGGATAATAATTCCTTCCTGACTCCTGTCTGGGGCCACGGGGGGGTCTGGAATTAGAACCCTGAATCGGAGCCAATACTTCAGGAACAAAACTGGCACTTCTGTTCACACGAATGCTCTTTTTGAGAAGACCTTCGATCCTCTGAAGCATTCCTTTTTCATCTGATGAGACGAGAGAGATACCGGCACCGGATTTTCCGGCCCGGCCGGTTCTTCCAATCCGGTGAACATAATCCTCGGGCTGCTGTGGAAGATCAAAATTAACCACATGACTCAGTCCCTCCAGGTGGATTCCTCTAGCGGCCACATCAGTGGCAACCAAAGCCTGCAAGTCTCCCTTTTTAAAACTGTCCAGGGCTCTGAGTCTGGCGTTCTGACTCTTGTCGCCATGAATGGCGGAGGTTGTAATCCCGTCACTGGAGAGCTGTTTGGCAAGACGGTTGGCACCGTGCTTTGTCTTTACAAAAACCAGAACCTGATACCAGGACTCATCCTTAATGAGGTGTGTCAAAAGATACCGTTTCTGTCTTTTTTCAATTTTATAAACCGATTGTTCGACCATCTCTGCAGCCATATTCCTTGTCGCTACCTCTACGGAAACGGGATTTTTCAGGATGCCCTCGGATAATTTCCGGATGTCGTTGCTATAGGTGGCGGAAAACAGCAGATTCTGCCTTTGAGCGGGAAGATGTTTCATGACCTTCTTGATATCGTTGATGAAACCCATGTCGAGCATTCTATCTGCCTCATCAAGAACAAGTGTTTCGATATTCTTGAGACTCAATGTTTTCTGACTTAAATGATCTAGAAGTCTACCCGGTGTAGCCACCAGGATATCAATTCCTTTTCTGAGAACACCAATCTGGGGATTGATTTTAACACCACCATAAACGGTGGCCGTCTTAAGGGAAAGATACTTTCCGTAATTCCGGAAGCTTTCTCCCACCTGCTCAGCGAGCTCTCTTGTGGGTGTTATAACGAGAACTCTGGGATGCTTATCCCTGCTCTCTCTTTGGCTGAGTCTGTCTAAAAGTGGTAAGGCAAAGGCCGCTGTTTTACCGGTTCCTGTCTGTGCTCCTCCGAGTACATCCCTGTTTTGTTGAATGGCCGGTATGGCCTGTGCCTGAATGGGAGTGGTTTCTTTGTATCCCTTGTCTTGAACTGCTCTAAGAATTTCTTCTCTAAGCCCTAATTGAGTAAATGTCATAAATCTCCTGAACATGCCCGCATCTTAATGCTCCAGTCCAGGCATTGTAAATATATTTAAAATCTTTTCCGACCGGAATTTAACAGATGTGAAGGCAGAACTTAACATCGGAAGAACAAAATGTACAGACAAAAAGGTCTCTATGGTAAAAAAGAGTATATGAATACTGGTTTTGAGCCTGAAAATCATCCTCCCTGATTCAAAGCTGTCATAACAGACTTTAATTCTGTGACCAGCTTTGCGGATGTGCTCCGGGGAACTCTTCCGGAAAACCGTATTTCTCCCGGGGTTAAAAGTGCCTGTGAAAGACCGAAAATGTTTTCATTGGAGACGACAGAATTGGGAGGCATATTCAGCTCCTCCGCATAACCCTCCCGCAACTCAAAGAGCTCCTTGAAGAGAGATTGGCTCCAGGAGGGCATCTTCTTAAAACGGTTCTTTCGATACACTCCCGGGATGGGTGTCAGAGAGATTTCCCTGGTCTGAGCCTCAATGTTTTTGGTTTTGTATTCCTCAAGCAGACCTGCCGCTTCGACTTCTTTGAGCAGGGCAGTTTTGAGATCAAAAAGGTATTTGACATCATCCAGGGCATATTCCAACGCCTCAGGGTGAATGGGCCGGTTCATCCAGTTGTACTGCTGAAACTTTTTCTTGGCCTTGGGCTGTACACCCAGAAAATGGGTTAACACAAATCCAAGGTTCCTCTTTTCCAGATCAAGCAGCTCCGCCGCAGGCAGAAGGTCTTCAATGGAAAGTATGGCAATGCCATACTTTCGGTACAACAATGTTCTGTCTCCGGAACAGTCATACATAATTTTGGAAACCGACGGGTTTTCCATCAAATCGCGGATCAGGGAGATCCTGACCTTGAAGGGATCTATAAGAGCATAGTCCCTGCCATCAAAAATCTGCACCAGGCAGAGATGCTCTCCGTAGCAATGGAGATTGAATTCCCCCTCCAGGTCCACAGAGATCCTCTCTATATTCCGATCTTTCAGGGATTCTATATACTCCTTGAGTGCTTTGTCATTGTCCAGATAAAGATATTGATTCATGATGCCGTCCTGTCTACTTCAATTATTAACCATTTTTTCCTGAAAAATCCCGTAATGATCAGTGATGCGTGTGCCATCTGATACAGACCGAAGCTCAACCAGGTTAACAATCCGGCAATCCCGATGGCTGCCAGTTCCAGGCTGTTATTACCAAAATGTCCCAGCATGTCCGAGTCTGCAATCTGATGAAAATAATGAGTCAGCTGACCAAAGAGGAGGGGAATTCCAAGAAGCAGTGTTTTTTTAAGAACCGATTTCAAATTCCCCCCTGGAATGACCCCTGAATAGAAGGGATATTATGTCACGCTCCCTTTGTCTTGAACACTGCAAAAGCCATAGAATCCATTAATTTATGAAGGCTGCAGCTCTTCCTGTTTCTGCTGGAGATTCTCCTCGTACTGCTCTTTATCCCGTTCTCTGGCATTGATGATCAGCATCTGCAGCCTGTTCTCCACATTGCCAAAACTGGTGTCTGGATCGTAATCCAGAGCCAGCACCTGAATATGAGGATGTTCCTTCTTGATTTTCTTCACCAACCCGCGGCCGGTCACATGATTGGGCAGGCAGCCGAAGGGCTGGAGAATAAGAAAAGAATGGACCCCGTGATCCGCATGGTGCAGGATTTCACCGGGAATCATCCATCCTTCTCCCGAGGTGAATGTCCTGTCCACGATGTGTTGCGACCGGTCGGCAATGACCCGCAGGGGTACCGTTTCTTCCCACAGGGGATGCCCGGAAACCGCCTTATCACAGAATTTCAGTACTGTCCGGATATATTTTTCTGAAATATCAGTCATCAGATTCTGCAGAAAAGAAAAACTGACATGGTATTGGCGTCTCTGATCCTGTTCCAGCAGATATTCCCGGTGCATGTTGTTGAACAGATTGGGCATGATCACTTCCATGCCGTTCTTTTCCAGATAATCCTCGATATGATTGTTGGAACCCGGGTGAAAGTTCAGGAGGAACTCGCCGATCATAAAGACACGGGGTTTTCTCCGGCTTCGATCGTAGGGAATGACCTCAAAGGCCTTCAAGGCCTCAAGAAAGGCATTCTTAACCGTTTTCATGCCCTTACTGAAGCCGTTGCATATATTCATGACAGACTCTTCAAACAGGGCATTTGTGCTTCCAGGAACCTTTTCATAGGGTCTTATCTTGCGTCTGAGACCTTCCAGAATATCTGTCATGATCAGGCCCCAGAGCATCCTCAGTTCAAAAAAGGCATTCATAGTAAAGCCGGGATGCATGTTCTTGGTATCTTTATCGGTGGTGATGATGGGAATCTGGGGGTATCCTGCATCATCCAGAGCCTGACGGGCCATCGTGGCATAATGAGCCAGACGGCAATCGCACTGGGCCTTAGCCAGAGCCAGGGCCACGTTGTCGGGATGGTAGGTTCCCTCCTTCAGGACCGCGAGGAATTCACCGATGTTGATCTGGGCGGGAAAACACATATCGTTGTGAACATATTTTTTTCCCTGACTGATGGCCAGCTTCCCTGCCATCGGCATGGCTTCTACCTTATACCCCTGAAGCCTGATTGAAGCAGTAGCCACCTGGGTAAAGGCCCAGGAGACATTGGGAACCAGGATAACCTTGTCTCTGGCTTTTTTATCAAAGATGACATCATAGGCCTTACCTGTCTCCCGGGGTTGAATCAATCCCTTATTCCTCTTTCTCTGAAGGGTTTCCAGAAAAGATTTTACCCTGATGTTGAGGGGTCCGGTTACCTCAGATTCATCCATTTTAAGAACAAGAGGACTCTTATCGGCTTCCCTGCCGAGGAGTCTGATAATTTCATCTGTCAGGATGGCATCGTGACCGCAGCCGAAACTGACGATCTGGACGTATTCCAGACGGGAATCCTGGGCCACCATACGGGCGGCCGACATCATCCTGACATGATAATTTGTAGTGAGCTCAGCTCTCACGGAACTCAGGTCCACCTCATTTAGTCCCGGAAGGGCATCCAGGGGCAGAACAGCCAGTCCTTCCCGGGTAAAATAGTCGGAGAGGCCATGATTGATCAGAGGATCTGAGTGGTAAGGCCGGCCTGCCATGACAATGGCGAACTCACCCTCTCCCAGAGAATCCAGAAGATTCTTCCCGGCGGTCAGAAGATCCTGACGGTAGTCCTCCTGAAAATCTAGGGCCTTGTCTATGGCCTGGCGGATCTGTTTTTCCGGCAGAGCAAAGGTCAAGGTCAGGAATTCCGTGATGGAATCCCGCTGGGCTTTTTCATCGGTCCAATGAAACACAGGGATATCCATGGGTATATTATGTTTTTCCAGGGGTTCATCGCTGATATTCAGAACCATGGGATATCCCTTGAGTACAGCACAGGAGTGTTCGGAATGAATGTTCTTATTCTCTGAGATCATCCGGCTCATGGAGGGAAGGAAGATCCTGTCCACCCTGGCGGCAATAAGATTCTGCATATGACCATGGGCCAGTTTAGAAGGAAAACAGGCCGTATCAGAAGGGATAGAAGCCAGACCGCTTTCATAGAGAGGAACGGTACTGACTGAAGATAGTTTTATTCTGAATCCGAGAGATGTGAAGAGGGCATTCCAGAAGGGGTAATTCTCCCAGAAATCCAGGACTCTGGGAATCCCGATGGTGATGTCCTTTGCCGGGGAGTAGGAAGGGCCGTCATAGGGACGAAACAGGATTTCTTCTCTGTAGCGAAAGACATCTCTCCGGTCTTTATTTTCCGATTTTATTTTTTTCAGACGTATTTTGACATCCGGATCTTTCAGATCTCCCAGGACTTCACCCTTTTCACATCGGTTTCCGGTTATAAAGGTATTGCCCCCGGCAAATTCAATCACAGTCCGGCTGCAGCTATTGGTACAGAACGGACAGATCAAGCCGCTCTTTCTTGTGTAACTGAAATTTTCGAGGTCAGACCATTTCAGGAAATTGCTGGGGGGATTCCCCTCCTCTTCCATATGCTTTCTTGTGAGCCTGGCAATGCCTATAGCCCCCATCTCACCCGGCCAGGGAGCCCGTGTCACTTCCGCTTCTGTAAATAGTTCCAGAGCCCTTAAGACGGCATCATTCCGGAAGGTTCCTCCCTGAACAATGATCCTGGAACCCAGAGCCTTCATGTTGCTCAGACGGATAACCTTGGTAAAAACATTCTCAATGACCGAATAGCAGAGCCCTGCGATAATATCATCAGGTGTTTTGCCGTTCTTCTGTTCCGTAATGACCGAGGAGTTCATAAAGACGGTACAACGGGAGCCCAGATGGGAAGGGGCTCTGGATGAAAAGGCTCTCTCGGCGATGTGCTCCACCGGGATTTTTAAATTTTCTGAAAAGTTTTCAAGAAAGGATCCGCACCCTGCACTACAGGCTTCATTCAGTGTGATTCCGGTGACAATTCCATCGTTTAAAAATATGGCTTTCATATCCTGTCCGCCGATATCCAGGATAAAGGAAGCATCCGCTTCACAGCGGAGAGCCGCTTCGGCATGAGCCACTGTTTCAACGATATGATAATCCGCCTGAAAGGCTTTGGCAAAAAGCATCTCTCCATACCCCGTAGTTCCAACACCCAGAATATTCAGCTCTATATTTAAATCATCACATTGTTTTTTAAGGTCCAGCAGCCCTTCCTGCAGAATTTTTATAGGCTCACCCTCATTTTTGCTGTAGAATCGGTATATAGGGCTGTCTGACTCGTCGATGAGAACAAATTTAGAGGTTGTTGAGCCCGCATCAATCCCCATATAGACATTCAGTATTTCACCTTCATGTTCTTTCAAATCTGCCATCTCAGGGAGGGCATGCCTTGTCTGAAAAGTCTGCTGTTCTTCAGCATTCTGAAAATAGGGCTGTATACCCGAACCGGCCTCTCCCCGGTCGGCATGAGCAAAAGCCTCATTCAAAATGAATGTATCCAAATCAAAAACCGGTCCATTTTCAAATGTTGTCAATGCAGAAATGGCGGCTCCCCGGGCAATCATGATTTCCGGATTCTCAGGAATGATGACATCCTCTTCTTTCAGATCCAGACGACGGGCAAAAACATTGATCAACTCAGGATTAAAGTGGAGAGGGCCACCCTCAAACAGAACGGGCGGATGAATTTCCAAACCCTGGGCAAGACCGCCGATAGTCTGTTTCGCCACGGCGTGAAAACAGGACAGAGCCAGATCTTCTTTCCGGACCCCCTGATTCAGCAGAGGCTGTATATCAGTTTTCGCAAAGACTCCGCAGCGGCCGGAGATATCATAGAGGGTTTTCCCTGCCTCGGCGCTTCTGTTCAGGTCTTCCACCTGCAATTTCAGAATTGAGGCTGTTTCATCCAGGAACGCTCCTGTTCCCCCGGCACAGCTTCCATTCATCCTCATATCTGAAGCCATAAGTTTGCCGCTGTGTTCATCCTTATAGAAAAAAGTAATTTTGGCATCCTGACCACCCAGTTCCACGGCGACCCTTGTTTGAGGATAGAGCTCCCGGACCGCCAGAGAATTGGCAACAACTTCCTGCAGATAAGAGGTTCCCAGCTCTTCGGCAAGTTCACGTGAGCCGCTTCCGCAGAGAACAGGACTTATCCTGATACCCGGGAATTGACAGGAGACATCTTTCAATATGGAGAGAGCCGTCTCTCTCTGACGGGCATTATGACGCTCGTAGCGCTGATATAAGACAGTTTTCTGGTCAGGACTCAGGAGGACAGATTTAACAGTGGTGGAGCCTACATCCAGTCCTATGGGATAAATCTGATTCCTGCTGTCCGCAGCGGCAGGATCGGATTGGTTTTCTTTATTAGTCATGACTACATTTTTATGGAATTTGTCAAAATAATCTATGCCCGCTGAGCAATAATGTCATATTTATTTCAGAAGAGAATCCAAATCTGTATATTCAATTCCAAGGGCCTCCGCTACTTCATGATACACACATTTCCCTTCATAGAGATTTAATCCTTTTTTTATAACATCATTCTCCCGGCATGCCTTTACGACACCCTTATCTGCAATTTGAAGACCGTAAGGGAGAGTCACACTGTTCAGAGCCTCTGTTGAGGTGACAGGTACAGAACCCGGCATATTGGCCACACAGTAATGTACGACTCCATCAATGATAAAAGTCGGATTCTCATGAGTCGTGGGATGGGTGGTTTCGATACACCCACCCTGATCGACAGCCACATCAACCAGGACGGCTCCGGGTTTCATCAGTTTGAGATGTTCCCGTCTGACCAACTTGGGAGCCTTGGCACCATGAACCAGCACCGCCCCGATCACAAGATCACTCTCTTTCAGTACTTCCTCAATGTTATGGGGAGTACTGTAGAGGGTTGAGATTTTACCATCAAATATATCATCCAGATATTCCAGGCGGCGGGCACTTATATCCAGAATAGTCACATCCGCACCCAGTCCCACAGCCATCTTGCAGGCATTGGTTCCCACCACACCACCGCCAAGAATGGCGACCTTTCCTCTTCTGACTCCGGGAACTCCCCCGAGCAGGACGCCTCTTCCGCCAAAGGCCTTTTCCAGGTATTTCGCCCCTTCCTGTACGCTCAAGCGGCCCGCAATCTCACTCATGGGTTTTAAACAGGGAAGACTACCGTCGGGAAGTTCCATGGTTTCGTAGGCAATGCCTTTGATGCCTGTCTTCCTTAATTCCTGCGTCAGTTCCAGATCTGCGGCCAGGTGGAGGTAGGTATAGAGGATCTGCCCTTTTTTAAACAGGGGATATTCCGAGGGCTGAGGTTCCTTGACTTTCACAATCATATCCACTTCTGCAAAAACATCCTGAGGGGTTTCTAAGATTTGACCCCCCTCTTTTACATAGTCAATGTCGAGATATCCTGCTTCAATTCCGGCACCCTTCTGTATATAAACTTCATGGCCATGGGCAATATAGGATTTGGCACTGGATGGTGTCAGGCCGACCCGATATTCATGGTTTTTGATTTCTGTCACTGTTCCGATCTTCATTGATAACTCCCTGAAGTTTGTTTCTCGATTTATTCATTAATTATAGCCCTTTATTTTGATCATTGTAAACATATTTCCGCAATACGTTCATTTCTTGGTCAATATACCGTTTTACATCATATATAGATTCAATATTTCGAATTGCGCATATAAGACATTTGTAGTTGAAAATATTATAGACTAAAATAAAGTTTCAGAAGCTTGTGATGAACCTGGGAGAAATATCCTGTAAGATTCCTGATGCTGCCGCATATATAAAAAAGGTGGAAGACGGAAATAGCTTGCATGATAAAACCAGACTCAGTACATTAAGCACTATGCAATATCGTATTGGTTCTAAATTACTATTCTTAAAAATAACATCCCTTTTTGTCTTTTTCGGTATTATTGTGGGCTATATATCTTTCCTGGCCGTTACGGCCTTAAGCTCTTATGAGTTGTATAAGTCCTTTCAACAGGGTGTCGAAAACAGATTTAATAATTTGCTTGAATCTGACGAACCAGACTGGCTCTATAGTGCCTTTATTGTAATTCCGGAAATCGGAAATGACCTGGAAGAAACCCTCACCAGTCTGCTGCCGGAGAGTCAAAAGGATAAAATCCGACTTCATCTCTATTGTTACAATCCATCAAATCAGGACTGGATCACTCTATCATCCTTAGGAGGTCCCCCTTCTCTTCCAATAATACCGGCAAGACTAAAAACCGATCTCAATATGGCCCTGGGTAAAAAACACATGTATAAACCCGGTGTGTATCTGGGCATTGGAGACAGAAAAAATTTCTTTTTGAATCTCACATCCCCGGAAGACTCCCTGAGTTACATACTGCAGCTTTCTCTTGAACGGGAGGGAATCGGAAAATTTCTGGAACAGGAGAAAAATACTTTTTATACCTTTACGGCCATGGTCCTGTTCTTTTCCCTCATTCTGGGTTCAATCTTTGCACAATCCCTTTCCAGACCTATACAAAATCTGGCCAGCCGGGCTTTGGACCTGTCCCGGGGGAATCTGGATGTTCGGTTTAAGAGCAGACGCCTGGATGATATCGGCATACTGGCCCGATCACTGGATAAAATGAGTCTGAATCTCAAGCACCGCTTTGATACAATGCAGACCATGAACAGGATTGACCGGGCAGTTCTGTCATCAGTATCCCGAAAAGAGCTGCTCAAAAAAGTAGCCGGTTATATTTCACAGCAGTTTGATTCAACATCTGTCGGTGTTCTTATTCATAGAGAAGAGGGTTTAATTCTCACAGCGTTAGTCCCTGAAACCGAAGATTTGGAAGGTCAGGTCTTCCCCTATGATGTACTTCCTGATTTTTTCTTTCATGCAGATAACGATGCACAGGAGCTGGATAAAAGTTATCTTAAAGATCACAGTGATTTATTTCCGCCTGATCTTTTAAGAAATAAATTAGTGGCCATTCCCATTCTCCATAATGAGGAACGGGTCGCCACCTTTATGATCAGCCTAGATGATTTTACAGACCAGGACAGGGAAGCTCTGGGAATGCTTGCCGATCAGGCTGGTGTGGCTCTGCGCAGCATGCAGGAGGTTGAACAGCAGGAAAAGATGTCCCGGGGTATTCTGCTTGCCCTGACCCGCAGTGTGGATGCTAAATCCCGATGGACCGGCGGTCACAGTGAACGGGTTGCCGACCTCTCTGAAGCGATCGGAAAAGAATTAGGCATGAATACCGAAGAGATACAGAATCTCCGTGTCAGCGCCCTCCTCCATGACATTGGAAAACTGGGCATACCTGAAGTCATCCTGGATAAGCCGGAAAAACTGACGGATGATGAATTTGATTTGGTTAAAAGTCATCCCCTGAAAGGCGATAAAATCATACAGGATATCCCCGGATTCGAAGACGTCCGCCTGGGTGTACGCCATCATCATGAAAAATGGAACGGCCTGGGATATCCCGACGGATTAGCCGGTAAAGAGATTCCCAGAATCGCACGAATACTGACTCTGGCGGATGTTTATGATGCGATTACCGAAGACCGTCCCTACCGGAAAGGGTTTACCCGGGAGGAGAGCCTTCAGTTCCTGGAAGACCAGAGCGGCCTGATTTTTGATCCTGCACTGCTGCCTGCTTTTCTTTCACTCATCCTGGAAGACCGTTTGTCCTGACTGATCAGGACACCCGTGAGCACAGCTGCTGAGGCGAATATCTGCAGGACTGATAATGTTTCATGCAGAACGACCCATCCCGTAATAACCGCAACAACGGGCACCAGATTAATAAAAACCGAAGCCCCTGAGGCAGTCATGCGGCTCATACCTAAATTATAGAGTCCAAAGGCTCCCAGGCTGACCGGAGCTCCCAGATAGAGAAGGAGGAGCAGAGTCTGGCCACTGATGACCCAGCCCTGTTCCATCAGCTTGAACAATCCAGGCAGAAAAAAGAGGACTCCCGCAAAACACTGCATCATGGTCATGGTCCATGTATTGTATCGAGAAGAAAGCTTTTTGATGATCAGCATATTGGCCGCTGCACATATCATAGCACCGACTTCCATGGTATTCCCCAGCATCATGCGGCTTCCCCCTTCAACATCCCCGTTCAGAAGGGTCAATACAACAACGCCGCTGATAGAAAGGAACAATCCGGCAATTCCCTTTAAATGAAGCTTCTCACTCAAAAACAACCAGGCTCCCAGAGATACAAAGAGGGGGACAAAAGAGGAGATGACACCAGCCTGGGAGGAGCTTGTAAGACGGAGAGCGTTGGATTCGAGTAGAAAATAAAGACAGGGTTGAAACAAAACCATTGGAATGAGAATTTTATAGTCTTTCTTCCAGCCTTCCGGCGGTCTCAGCCTGGATATAAAGGGAAGAATTGTAACAGAGGCAAAAACCATCCTGAGCCACATGACTGACATTGGATCCAATTCCTGCAAAACCGTCCGCATCGCACTGAAGGATCCTCCCCAGAGAATGACGGCCACTGTTAAAGCCATCAAGGCAGCCCGGCTATTTTTTTGTACCATCATTTCCCACTCCTGTTATCTCGTTTGTATCTTATATCAGGAAATCGAAAATTGGTATTGTATAAAATTGCAGATTAAAGGGACTGGATATGTACCGGATTGAACACCCTTTACCTGAAGGAATTTTCTTATATAATGTTTTCATGTCTCAACTATTCCTTGACCGTATAATTATTGTACTCTGCCGCCCCGAAGGGAGTCTGAATATTGGCGCCGTCTGCCGCAGCATGGAAAACATGGGTATAAGCAGGCTGTCTCTGATAGGAGACCTGTCAGGAATCGATCATGATCAGGTCAAGATGATGGCTCTCCACTCTCTATCCATCTATGAACAGGCCAAACGATTTGCAACCCTTGAGGAAGCATTGAAAGGCACGGTCATGGCAGCAGGAATATCCAGACGGCTGGGAAAGCAGCGCAAGAGGGTCACATGGCTCCCAGAGGAGCTGGCATCCCGGGCATCGGAAACTGACTCAGGAGATGTAGCTCTCGTATTCGGAAACGAAAAAAACGGCCTGACAGATGAAGAAATATCTGCCTGCACTGAGGCTTGCGCCATTCCCGGCAATCCGCAGAATCCCTCTTTGAATCTTTCTCATGCG
>NZ_JAQIBL010000289.1 GCF_027859075.1 Oceanispirochaeta sp.
GTCGATTTTCCTGCACCGATATTTCCTGCTATGACAATGTATTTTTTCATATTATGCCCTTAACTTCTACTTTATTTTATTTTACAGACATTATATGGGATATTTTCTAACAAAAAAAGCCGACCATGAAGGTCAGCTTTTTGATTGAAGGGTCTGGAGGGAATCAGCTCTGGTCACCAGTCTATTGATACTACCTGAGCTCTGTTCGAGCTCAGGTAATTCATATTTTAAGGCCGAAGGGTCTGTCGGTTCTCGACGCTCCCCTCATTCACTGGCGTAACTTTTTTGTAATGTATAATGTCCTTGCAAAGTGTTTACATGCTACCTCTCGGTAGCTGACGAAAGGCCTAAGGGCCTGCGGGCCGTCATTCCAGTTCGATCCCCGCTATATCAAAAAAAAGAGACTGTCCAACAAGTTGAAATAGATTCTACCAATGCTGATTTACAGCATTGGTGGTTATTCTGGTAAGGCCTAAGGGTGGAGGTGGCGGGAATCCACTACAATCATCAGCATCCTGCTGATTCATTGCGTGCCTCCTCCTTCCACTGGCGTTCGGCATCCATGCCTCACTTCCGCTCCAAGTATTCGCGCGTTCCAGTCGGTTCGATTCCCTCTTTTCACTGGCGTTACTTTTTGTCTTGTATAATCATTTTGCAAAGTGTTTATATGCTACCTCTCGGTAGCTGACGAAAGGCCTAAGGGTATTTAGAGCGTCTGGAGGGAATCCACTTCAATCATCAGCATCCTGCTGATTCATTGCGTGCCTCCTCCTTCCACTGGCGTTCGGCATCCATGCCTCACTTCCGCTCCAAGTATTCGCGCGTTCCAGTCGGTTCGATTCCCTCTATCAAAATTATAAATAAAAAAAGTGAATCTTGCGATCCACTTTTTTTATTTAAAGCGTCTGGAGGGAATCGAACCCTCATCATCAGCTTGGAAGGCTGAGGTAATAGCCATTATACCACAGACGCGATTACTTTGCCCGGAAGGCAAGTGGAATATATCAGGAAAAGGATTGCTGGGTCAATACTTTTTTAAGGAAAATTTTATAGTCCATGAATCCTCTGAAAAAACTTGTAAATTCAGGCCAAAACATCTTGTCAGACCTCTTTACATTAGAGTCCCATTCTGACAATATTCTGTATGGAAAATAGAAGCATTTATAGAAATATATCACCACTGGATCATCGCTATTATCAATCTAATAGAGAGCTCTTTGAAGATTTATCCGACACTTTGAGCGAAGAAGCAACAGTAGCCTACTGTGTGAAGGCCGAAATGGCCCTTTTAAAGACACATATCAAACTTCAGAATCTGGGAGATCAGTCTCTCATTGATTCTCTTGATGAAATTGAAAAATCAATTACTCCTGAAGAAGTATACAAAGAGGAAGAAAAAACTCAGCATAATATCAGAGCTTTGGTGAATGTTATTAACCAGAAAGTTCCGGAAAAACTAAAACCATGGGTCCATATGGGTGCTACCAGTGTGGATATTCTGGACACTGCCAATTCTATGAGGATGCGTGATGTAACCCGGAATACAGTACTCCCTTTGTTGCTTGATCTGGAAGAAGAACTGATCAGGATGGCCGATGCCGAAGCAGAAACACCTCAGGTCGGGCGAACCCACGGTCAGCATGCAGTTCCTATCACATTGGGATTTGCCCTGGCCGAGTATGTTTCCAGGCTGGGTCAGTCTATTCAGGAAATCGAAAGGCTATCCTGTAATCTCAGGGGGAAACTGGCTGGAGCTGTGGGCGGTTACAATGCCACCAGTATGATAACAGGCAACCCTCTGGAAATGGAAAAAATTTATCTTGATTTTCTGGGACTGAAACCTTCCGAATATTCAACACAGATGGTAGAACCTGAATACCTTCTCCGTTTGCTCTTGGAATACAACACGGCTTTTGGGATTATCGCCAACCTGGCAGATGATTTGAGACACCTTCAGAGATCTGAGATTGATGAGGTCCGTGAATTTTTCTCGGCTACTCAGGTAGGTTCTTCAACGATGCCTCAGAAACGGAATCCCTGGAACTGCGAACATGTGAAGAGTCTCTGGAAGGCCTTCTCCCCCCGGATTCTCTCGTTTTATATGGATCAGATCTCCGAACATCAAAGAGACCTTTCCAACTCCGCCTCTGCCCGGTTTCAAGCCGATTTTATAGCTGGCTTTGCCGCAGCTGCTGCCCGGATGAAAAAAATTATGACGGGACTGACAGTCAATAAGGTGCAGCTGACCAAAAACCTGAAATTTCAGGGAGATTTTGTTCTGGCTGAGCCCAGCTATATTCTGCTTGCCATGTCTGGAATCAACGGAGCCCATGAAATTGTCAGAACCATCACTCTCTCCTGTGAGAAGACAGGAAAAACAATCAAGGAAGTCCTTCAGTCCGAACAGCCTGAGAGTTGGGAGAAGATAAAGAAACAGCTGAAACTGGTCTGCGGGCTTGATGCTGACCAGTTTTATTCAGATCCGGCTCTCTACAGGGGGAAAACGGCTGAGAAAACCAGGACATTATGTTCTCACTATTCAAAGATAATTACTGAAATAAAAGGAGCCCTCAAATGATTCAGGTTGAAGAAAAATACAGTTACGATGATGTACTGCTTGTACCCGCATATGCCGATTTTCTCCCGGGAGAAGCCTCTGTCCGAACCAGACTTGCAGGTGATATCTGGTTGAATGCTCCCATCATTTCGGCTGCTATGGATACGGTGACCGAGTATCAGATGGCTATCGCCATTGCCCTGGAAGGGGGAGCAGGCGTGATTCACAGAAACCTCCCTCCCGAAGTCCAAGCCATGCAGGTCAGCCGGGTCAAGCGCTATCTGAACTGGATCATCGCCAGCCCGGTGGTTGTTCAGAAAGGTCAGACTATTGCAGATGTCGAGAAAATCATGACGGAAACCGGTGTGACAGGACTTCCGGTTCTGGATGGCACAATATTGTGCGGTATCATCACCAACAGGGATTTAAGATTCTGTTCCGATCTGACTCAGAATGTAGAAGATGTTATGACAAAAAATCTGGTCCTTGAGAGAGGAACTCCCTCTGTGGATACGGCCAGGGAAAAGTTTGACAAACACAGGATCGAGAAATTGCCAGTCGTCGATGACGGTGGCCACCTGACCGGTCTTATTACAGTCTCTGATATGGAAAAACATAAAAGCTTCCCCATGGCAGCCATTGATGCCTCGGGAAGTCTTATCGTCGGTGCCGCCGTCTCTCCCAATGACTATATGCAGAGGATACCCCTTTTAAAGGCAAAAGGATGTGACTTTGTGGTTCTGGATACCGCCCACGGCAACAGTCTCAGCGTCATGCAGGCAGTAGAAGGCATCAAGAAGAATTTTGATATCAAAGTCATCGGTGGAAATGTTTCCGATGGTGACGGTGCCAGAAGGCTGATTGAAGCCGGAAGCGATGCCATCAAGGTCGGGGTTGGGCCCGGCTCTATCTGTACAACCAGAATCGTGGCAGGAATCGGTGTTCCTCAATTGTCAGCGGTTTATGAATCTGCTGAAGTTGCACAAAAACATGATATACCCATCATTGCCGATGGGGGTATCAAGTATTCAGGTGATATAACAAAAGCCATTGCTGCCGGTGCAAGCTGTATCATGGTGGGAAACCTTTTTGCCGGATTGAAAGAAGCCCCTGGAAAGGAAATCATTTTCGACGGCAGGATCTTTAAACAGTATCGGGGCATGGGTTCTATAGGAGCCATCAAAGAGGGCAGTGGCGACCGCTACCAGATGAGGAAGGACGATGAACCTGTTCCGGAAGGCATAGAAGGACGTGTCCCCTTCAAGGGCGAATTGAAACCCTATCTTAATCAGCTGGTCACCGGACTCAGAAAGGGAATGGGTTATTGCGGATGTCGCACCATAGAGCAATTGCGTTCATATAAAAAGTTTGTTAAGATCTCGAGTGCCGGTTTGAGGGAGAGCCATGCTCACGATGTGAACATTACACAGGAAGCTCCCAATTACTCACGCTACTAGTTCCCGGCTATAAAAACATTAAGGAAGAACGCATGAAACTTGTTGTTATCGGTGCCCAATGGGGTGACGAAGGCAAAGGAAAAATGGTGGATTATCTCGCCGAAAATGCTGATCTAGTTGTCAGATTCTCGGGAGGTGCCAATGCTGGTCATACAATCAAGGTCAAGGATAAGGTTTTCAAGCTTCATCTTGTTCCTGCCGGAATTATTTATCCCGGCAAGGTTGTGGCATTAGGAAATGGAATGGTTATTGATCCAGAATCTCTTTTCGAAGAGTTGGCTCAGATCAAATCTCAGGGAGTCTCCTGGGAAGGCCGTGTCTTTGTCTCTGACAGAGCCCATCTCGTTCTACCTTCCTATAAAGAAGAAGACAAAGATATGGATCCTAAGCGGCCCCGTCCTATCGGGACAACGGGTCGGGGAATCGGAATCGCTTATGGCCGTAAGGCTTACAGGGATGGTATCCGGGTAGCCGATCTCTGGGATGACATGGTCTGGAATAATATAAAGGCCGAAGACCGTAAGTGGTTGACTCCCTTTAAAGAGAGACTTGCTGGAATGAAAATCAATATGGCCGGTTTTATGATGGCCAATAGAGATAAGGAAATCCTCCTGGAAGGTGCTCAGGGTGCCCTCCTGGACCTGGATCACGGAACTTATCCCTATGTTTCCTCGGGTATCTCTACCAGTGCTGGTGCGGCTCTGGGTGGATCCATAGGATTCAGACACATCGACAAGGTTCTGGGAGTTTTTAAAGCCTACCAGACCAGGGTCGGTAATGGTCCTATGCCAACAGAAATGCTGGTGGGAAAAGACCTGGAACTGGGGAATACACTGAGGGAACTGGGTCATGAGTACGGTGTCACAACCGGACGTGCCAGACGGATCGGATACCTGGATCTGGTGGCATTGAAGTATGCCGGCTGGATCAACGGATTGGATGGTTTTATTCTGTCCCATCTGAATCTGTATGATGGATTTGAAACAGTCACCTTCTGTATCGGTTATGAAATTGATGGAAAAACAGTGACAGACTTTCCGTCTCTCACAACAGATATGGAAAAAGTAATACCCATACTGAAAGACTTTCCCGGTTGGGAAGGAAACGTCGGTGATGCCCGGAACTGGGATGAAATCCCCGAGGGTGCCAAGGATGTCATTGCCTATATTGAAGAATACACAAGAGTTCCGGTTGCCGGATATTCCGTTGGTCCCCTCCGGGATGAAACCTTTATGAAGGAGCCCGCGTGGATAAAATCCTGATCCTTGATTTTGGAGGACAGACTTGTCAGCTTATAGGCCGGAGAATTCGCGATTTTGGAGTTTTTTCAGAAATCATCCCGGGAGATATTGAGCTGACCGATGAAATTCTAAGTTCTGATGTCAAGGGGATCATCCTTTCGGGATCTCCCTATTCAGTTTATGAAAAGGGGGCTCCCGCACCAGATCCCAGAGTTTTTGAACTGGGATTGCCTCTCCTCGGGATCTGTTATGGATTTCAGCAGATGACCTTCCATTTTGGTGGTGAAGTCAGGCCACTGAAAACCAAAGAATATGGCCGGTCCAAAATACATTTCCTGGAAAATTCCGAGTTGATGACGGATGTTCCCGATAATTTTCTTTCATGGATGAGTCATGGAGACAGCCTGGACAAGCTGGCTCCCGGTTTTACTCTCATCGGTGAGAGTGAAAATAAGCTTCCTGCCGTGGGGGTGAATAAAGAAAAGAACTTCTATGGTATCCAGTTCCACCCGGAAGTGACTCACTGTGATTACGGAAATCAGGTACTTGAGAATTTCTGCTGCCGCATCTGTGGTGCTGCCAGGGATTGGACCCTGGATCTATTCATGGATCAGGTTTCCCACAGGATAAAAAAGCAGGTCGGAAAAGAGAAGGTTCTTCTTCTGATCTCCGGAGGGGTTGATTCTACTGTAGCCGGCGGGCTTCTCCTGAAAATCCTTGATCCTGCTCAGGTTTACCTGATGTACATAGATACAGGTATGATGAGAAAGGGTGAATCCGAAGAAGTAGCGATAAACCTTAAAAAACTGGGTGCAACACACCTGCATCTCATTGATGCCCGGGATCGCTTCCTTGGGCCTCTCAAGGGAGTAGAAGATCCGGAAGAAAAGAGAAAGATCATCGGGGACCGTTTTATCCATGTTCAGGAAGAGGAAATCGCCAAACATATTACCGGTGAATACTTTCTGGCTCAGGGGACACTCTACACCGACCTGATTGAATCGGGTAAAGGGGTAGGTAATAAGGCCAATGTCATTAAGTCTCACCACAATGTTGGCTCCCCTCTCGTTGAAGAAAAACGGCAGGCAGGTCTCATTGTAGAACCCCTGGATATGCTCTATAAAGACGAAGTCCGGAAATTAGGCGTGAAAATCGGCATTTCAAAAGACATTGTTTTCAGACATCCTTTTCCTGGTCCCGGATTGGGAATCAGAATCATCGGCGATGTTTCTGAAGAAAAATGCCGTATTTTAAGAGATGCTGACTATATCTATATTTCGGAGCTCAAGAAAAGAAATCTCTATAATAAAATATGGCAGGCCTTCTCAGTTCTCCTTCCTGTGCGTTCTGTCGGTGTGACCGGGGATGCAAGGGAATATGGTTTTGTTCTGGCATTAAGGGCTGTTGTTTCCCATGATGGGATGACTGCCGACGTCTATGATTTTCCAACTAAAGAGCTTCTTGAAATTTCTTCAAGAATTACAAATGAAGTTCCCGAAGTAGGGCGTGTCGTCTATGATATCTCGTCCAAACCACCGGCTACCATCGAGTGGGAATAATAATAATGGCTCTACTGCAAAAAAGGTAAAACCAAATTCTCTAAGTACTCTTAAATTTATTTAGAAGGTTTGATTTTTGTAAAACAATTAGTATTTGCAGAAGAGTCATTAATAAAAAGCTGTGAAACTTGTCTCACAGCTTTTTTTTGGTTTTTCCTCTGATTCTGTGACCAGTGAAGTCTGTTCTTTATTTATAGGCTGCTGTGATTATCTTTATTGTCTCCTCTAGGGATAGTGTTTTACGATCCATATCGTATAGTCCGCCCATTGTGTGGTGAGCATTTTCTGCAATCTTGTTTATCTCATTTTTTTCAATGCCATAATCTGACATTTTCAGATCTGCCACACCACAGTTTTTTTGAAGTTTTATCAGGGCTGTAATAAAATCTGCGGGTTTCTTTCCAGCTTCACCCATGGCCTTAGACATCTCCATCAACCTTTTGGGGCAAACCTCAGCAAAATACTTAAAATATGATTCTGAAAGCATGATCAAACCCGCACCATGAGGTAAAGAAGGATGAAAGGCACTCAGGGCATGTTCCATGGAATGTTCTGAAGTACAGGAAGATGTTGATTCCACCATTCCTGAGAGAGTATTGGCCAGGGCAATTTTTGTTCTTGCTTCCAGATCTTTTCCATTTTTTACAGCTACCGGAAGAAATTCGGCCAGAAGGGCTATGCTTTTAAGGGCATAAATATCACTTACCGGTGTCGCAATGTTCGCGATATAGCCTTCTGCTGCATGAAAGAAGGCATCAAATCCCTGATAGGCTGTCAGGCCGGGGGGGATGGACAACATCATTTCGGGATCAACAATGGACATGACGGGAAAAAAATCATCTCCGCCGAAGCCAATTTTCTCGTGGAGCTCTTCATTGGTGATGACCGTCCATGGATCTGCTTCGGTTCCTGTTCCTGCAGTTGTGGTTATGGCTACCACTGGTAATACAGGTTCCTTGAAACCTTTGCCGAGTCCGCCTCCGCCATGAATATAATCCCAGTAGTCTCCCGGGTTTTTGACCATCAGGGCGATGCTTTTGGCTGAATCTATGCTACTTCCGCCTCCCAGACCCAGGATAAAGTCACACTTTTCCTTCCTGGCCAGCTCGGCGCCTTCCATCACATGGGACTTCACAGGATTCGGGAGGATTTTATCAAAAACAACAGATTCTGTGTTATTATTTGTTAACAGTTCCTGTACTTTTTGTAGGTAACCGTATTTTTTCATGGATGGTCCGGCAGAGATGACAATCAGAGCCTTTTCCCCCGGTAGTTTAGCTGTTCCCAATTCTTTGATTGACCCGGGACCAAAAAAAATTCGGGTTGGAATGTAGTAGTTGAAATTGTTCATTTGTTAACTCCTTACATATTTCATTCATTCTAAAACCTGGAGTCTACTACAGGTCAAGGGACAAGCTTGTTTTTTTTACATTCCCTTTCTACAATACAGATTATGACTACTACAGAAATGAAAGCCCCGGTTTATTCACTGGGAGGCATTAAAAGTGAAACTGGTTTATCTGATGACACTCTCCGGTATTATGAAAAAGCGGGAATCCTTCCAGGAATTGCCAGGCTGCCCAATGGTCACAGGCAGTACTCTCAGCATGACCTGGATTGGCTGCAATTTGTTCTTTGTCTGAGATCGACTGGAATGCCCTTGAAAGAAATTCGCACCTACCGTGAACTGATGGAAAAGGGTGATTCAACTGTTATGGAGAGGAAGGTCCTCCTTCTATCACAAAAGGAAAAAATCCTGTGTGAACTTGAGACTCTCCAGGGAGCATTGAGCAGGATTAATCACAAGATTGAATATTATGATTCTCTTTGAGAGGAGACTGGGGAAATCTTTTGGTGTATCATGATGTCCTTATTTTAATACTCAAATATCTACTGATCTTTATGATAGGTACAATTTTGGGATGGTTCATTGAAATATTTTGGCGTCGATATTTCGGTAAAGCAAGGCGATGGTTAAATCCAGGGTTTCTGAACGGTCCCTGGCTGCCTCTCTATGGTTTTGGATCTATTGTTTTATTTTTAATCTGTAATCATGTGACTTCTGTCTATCAAAGAGGGGTTCTTTTTCTTTTTGTTCTTACCCTTCTTGAATATCTGGCAGGCAGGATATTTATCGGTCATTACAAAATCAAATTGTGGGATTATTCAAAGAACAGGGGCAATATTAAGGGGATTATATGCCCCTTATACAGTCTATTGTGGACTATTCTTGGTTTGATATTTTCCTATACTCTCTTTCCTCTACTTCAGAGAGACATCTCAAAGCTGCTGAACAACCTGGAATTATCCTTCTTCATCGGGATCTATCTGGGGGTATTTTCAGTGGATCTGTGGCAGTCTTTTAATCTGGCGGCCAGGATAAAATCATTTGTCAATGAATCAGAAGAACGTTGGCATGGAGACTTTGAGCGATTCAAGCTGGAACTGCGCGACCGTGTTGAAACAGGAATAGGAATAGGATTTAAAAACAGGACACATTTTCTTCTGCCTTTCTATGGAGAACTCGGTTCCTCTTTTAAAGAACATTTAAAAAAGCACAAAACAAATTGACCGGGGATATTCACTTTTTTGAGAAACTATAGACTGTTCATTCTATATAGTTTTATGACAATATTGTATATAATCTAACGATAGGAGCAAAACTTATGTATGTAGCTGATAATAAACGATATGATAAGATGATTTACAGGAAATGTGGTAACAGTGGATTGAAGCTACCCATTCTTTCCCTTGGTCTCTGGCATAATTTCGGATTCGAGACCCCTTTATATAAGGCAAAAGAACTTCTTTTCACAGCATTTGATCATGGAATCACACATTTTGATCTAGCCAATAATTATGGTCCTCCAGCCGGATCAGCAGAAGAAAACTTCGGGAAAATTCTGAAAAGTGACTTATCTTCCTATCGTGATGAATTAGTCATATCAACAAAGGCTGGGTATTTAATGTGGCCAGGACCTTATGGTGAATGGGGCTCCAGAAAATATCTTCTATCTAGTCTTGATCAGAGTTTGAAACGTATGGGTCTAGATTATGTGGATATTTTTTATTCTCACCGATTTGATCCCAATACTCCTTTGGAAGAAACAATGGGAGCTTTGGCTACAGCAGTAAAACAGGGTAAGGCCCTTTATGCTGGTATATCATCCTATTCTGCAGAAAAAACTTTAGAAGCTTCCCGTATCCTTAAGAGTTTGGGTGTTCCTGTGCTGATTCATCAACCTTCCTACTCGATGTTGAACCGCTGGGTTGAAGAACAACTGCTCGATACTCTTCTTTCTGAAGGGATTGGATGCATACCTTTTACACCTCTGGCACAGGGGCTTTTAAC
>NZ_JAQIBL010000290.1 GCF_027859075.1 Oceanispirochaeta sp.
ATTCAAACTCTCCATTCCTGTAGGCGATCATTGAATCAGAAGTATTAACAAGACGGTAGGCCCAGCTGCCTGGTAAACCAAAAAGAAGGAAATATAAGATAGGCGAACTGAAACTATCGGTTATATTTTCTGACAATGATTCAATGACACAGGAACAAATCTCTTCCTCTGTCAGAGTCTCTGTATTCCTGCTCACCAGATGATAGGATGTCAATTTTCGGGCTTCAACAAGATTTCCATTCTCAAGTTCTTTTTTTATATGATACCCGCTTATTAAAAGAGCTCGGACTGAACATGAGGCTATTAACAGAGGGACACTCAGAAATACAAATAAAAGTGAATAGGAACTAAAAACACTCGAAAGGAGGATCATGAACCCTGCAAACAGGAAGACCCCTGAAAGAATAAGCAGGGTTCCCCATAAAAACTCGATTCTTTTGCTTCCTTTGGGACAAATTTTCCAGAACCATTGGATGTAAGACCCCATCCAGACTGTGGGATGAAATTGTGTAGGGGGTTCACCCAGGATTAAATCCAGGAGAAAAGCAGATACAAGTATTATTTCAGGCATAATATTTTATATCATATCAACAAAAAAAAGGCATTGCCGTTTTTTATGATTAATTAGCAGTATTCAGTGATAAAATTCTTTACCTCAAAAAAAAATTATGCATTTGATTATATATCATTCAACATGTACTATGGAATTTCGTTGTTTTGTCGATTATTAAAACAGTAAATATTATGCACAATAAAACAGATGGTCAGAATTTAAAAAAACTTCAAAATCTCAATGCTCCTGAACTTGTTTCATTGGTTACAACTCTAGAAGAAGAAAGAGAATCATTAATCAGTCAGGTTGGTGAACTTGCTATGGAGTTGAAAAATCTTAAGAAACAGAATTCTGATCTGCACAGACGTGTTGTTATCAATCACAAGACCGGTCTGCCAAATCATGTCAAGGCAAATGAAGATATTAACAAACTACTGGATAATCGTCTGGAGCAGGATGATATGTCTCCTATTGCTTTCATTCTTGTTAAATTAAATGAAAACTTTGAAGCCATCAATAAAGCCCTTAAACCGACAATCAGCGAATGGGTACTCTATCAGATTGGTGTGAGACTGACAGAGCTCAGTGGACTCGAAAATATTGTTTATCATACAAGAGAAGATGAATTCCTGATTGTTTATCAAAATATCAGAGACGAGAGTCGTCTTCACATGTTTCTGCAGCTCCTGAATGAAGAACTGAAACGTCCCCACATCTTCTCTGGATACAATATTTCAATGGATTCCAGTTGCGGCATCTCTCTTTTCCCCAAACATGGACTGGAAAGAAATACACTCCTCCACAACTCCGATATTGCCTTGAGTTACGCTTTTAAACAGCACTTTTCCTATACCATATTTACAGAAGAGATCAGCAACCTTGTCATTCAAAAGATGGAACTTCAAAACAGCATTATCAAGGCTCTGGAAAAGCAGGCAATCAAGGAATTGGATAAACAGTTCTACCTGAACTACCAGCCCATCATAACTATAGAAGTCAATACAAAATCATTCACTGTAGTCGATGTGAAAGCTGAGTCTCTTATTCGCTGGAATCACCCTGAAAAAGGCAGTATCAAACCGGATGATTTCATTCCACTGGCTGAAGAAACTGGTCTGATCATTCCACTGGGGAACTGGGTTCTCTTCAGAGCCGCTCGTCAACTGCAGAACTGGCACAACCGGAATTTCAATGATATTCAAATATCTGTAAATGTTTCTCCCCGGCAGTTTTACAATCCAGAACTAGTGGAAACTTTCAAACGAATGATAGAGACCTATGATATTGACCCGGCGGATCTTAAGATAGAGCTGACAGAAAACAGCTTGATAGATAACCCGGTCAATGCAATCAGCAAACTGAATCAGCTCAGAGAGGCAGGTTTCCATATCTCTCTTGATGATTTTGGAACAGGATATTCCTCCCTGAACTATCTCAAGGATCTACCAGTTGATACTGTTAAAATTGATAAATCCTTTGTTGATAAGGTACATAACAGTTCACTGGATCAGTCCATACTGAAGGGGATTCTCTATTTTATCAGAGAACTAAATCTCGATTTAATTGTTGAAGGTGTTGAGACTCTGGAACAACTGAAAAGTCTGATTGAAATGGGATGCCGAACCTTTCAGGGTTATTACTTTTCATCTGCTTTGTCAGAAGATGATTTTATCAATTACCGTCAAAAGATTCTTGGTAAGAAATTCAATGTAAGGTCATCGAACCTGACTGACTAAATCCATTTTTTCCATTTCCTTTTCAATATAAACCATAAGCAAACCGGCAACTCTCCAATAGGCATGTCTGTTTAGATGAATATTATCCAGGAAGATTCTTTCTCCCTTTCCAAATTCAGAATATATATCCACCAGGGGATATCCTGCATTGTCAGAATATGATTCAAGAGCGGGAATCAGAACTGTCCTGATGGGAGTGTCATGAATGCCGAAAGCATTCAAACCGCAGGGAGGAGGAGTCATAAGAATCACCGAATCCCCTGGAGTTCTGATGGTTTCAATAATGTTCTCCAAACCCAGAATATATGCATTAGATGAAATCCAGTTGTTTTTCTTTGTATCATTGCTGCCCAGCATGATGACGATTATCTGGGGATCCCAATTCAAGATTTCCTCATAAGAGTTATTCAGATAAAAATCATCTCCCCAGGTGGCACAGGCACCGTTTATGCCAAAGTTCATAACTTCATAGGGGTGGGAGAGCCTGCGGCCCAGTTGTGCCGGGTAACTATTATAGCTTCTGAAGGGAAGAGCGTATCCATATGTGAGACTATCTCCGACACAGGCTATCCGGATGGAAGAAAGCTCTGCTGATGGATTGGCAAAGAGTGTCACTGTGATCATGAATAAGAGGGGAAATATAATAATCATCCTGAAATTAGTCATTCTCACAATTATAATGTATCTTATTGATAATGTTCAATTCATTTTAAGGAGACTCTACAGAATGGGATTCACTAAAGAGATCAATCCGGAAGTACTCCATCATATACAACTTATGGCCGGAAAGGATAACCGTCAGGATGACAGTTATCTTAAGGAGTTGATCAAAGCCTGGCAGAAAAAAGAAAGGACTTTCATGAATCAAGTCCGTTCTTTTCACATGACCATTGAATCTGAGATTCAGGCACAGGAAAAGAGAGCCTTTATTGCTTTGACTTATTCGGGGTCTATTTTAGGTGTCGGTCCTAGTCAGTCCAACGGTTCCAGGCAAGTGATATATGCCAGTGTCGGTCAACGCAGAGACGTACCGGAAAAACTTTTAGAAGATAATCTCGTATTGAAAGGTCCTGTAAAACTGGATAAGGAAATCTCATTTACCGGTGGAACACTCCAAAAGAGTTCACCCGTTTATAAAATTGCACTGATGAATGATATTTTGCCTCAGAAACAGACACAACAGTTGGAAGATGCCACTAGAATCATGACAAGAGAATTTGTAAGCATCAATAATACGATAGTACCGGAATAAATTATGATCCCCACAAATCATCAGCAATTATTAAGTGAACTAAGCAGGATTGCAAATGCACAGACTCCGGATCATCTCCCCCTTGTATCCGCTCATTTAGACCTTGCCCAGAGTGCATTAGACAAGCAGAGTCCACTTATCAGGCCCTGTGACAAAGAGGGAAAGGGGGGGGGATTACTATTCCTGAATACCGACATTCCTCTGCTGATCCTACCAGACCTTCATGCCAGAAAGGATTTTCTTTTAGCTCTGCTCCAGACTTCTCTTGAAAGGGGTGGGACAGTTCTGGAGGGTCTTCAGGACAAGAGTATCCAGATCCTTTGTGTAGGCGATGGTTTCCATGCTGAAAAAAGAGCTTATAAAAGATGGCTCCGCAGTCTTGAAGAATATAAGGGATATTATAGAAAGCATAAGTACATGGACCAGGAAATGTCCGAAAGCCTGGGATTAATGCAGATGGTGATGCTGTTGAAATCTTTTTTTCCGGATCATTTCTTTTTTCTGAAAGGGAATCATGAAAATATTCTCAATGAAGAAGGCCGCGGGAATCATCCCTTCGGAAAATTTGTTTATGAAGGGGAAATGGTTCGATCCTGGACTGAAAAATTCATGGGAGAAGCCTTTTTAAATGCCTATTCTGAATTTGAACACTCTCTGGCCTTTATGGCACTTGGGAAGAGTCTGATTGTCTCACATGCGGAACCGCAGGAATATTACAGCCCTGAAGAAATCATTGGTATACATGAATCTGATCGAATCAAACTTGGTTTGACCTGGACGGCAAACGATCAAGCCCCGGAAGATTCTGTTCCATCGATCCTGGATGATTATTCAGAGCGCTTCAACAGAGATTTTACACATTATATTGGGGGTCACAGAACCATCAACTCTCTATATAATCTCAGGGCTTCAGGAAAGTTCATACAGATTCATAATCCCCTGAAAAGAATTGTATTGTTCACTGACCAGAGAGAAACTTTTGATCCTGTCATTAATATTACTGATCTAGACACAATAAGGAGTCTGCCTTTATGATCCGCACCCCTTCAAAAATAGGTAAATATGAGATAGAAGGCAAGATTGCCGAAGGGGGAATGGGCGCCGTTTTCAAGGGGACACACCCGACCCTGGACAGACCTGTTGTTCTTAAAAAACTCATGATGAGTACAAATGAGCATCTTATTGAAAGATTCCGCAGAGAAGCCAAGATCATGATGGAATTCAGCAACGAGAACATTGTTCGCGTATATGATCATTTCAAGAATGCCTCTGCCTACTACATTGTCCAGGAACTGGTGGATGGTAAATCTGTTGATCTTATTTTGAAAAAAGAAAGATATCTTCGATATGATGAGGCTCTTTACATCTTTTATTATGCCTGCAAAGCTCTGGATTATGCCCACAAGAACCAGGTCGTACATAGAGATATTAAACCGGCGAATATTCTGGTTTCTAAAAGTGGAGAAATCAAACTGGTTGATTTCGGAATTGCCCAGTCTGATGAAGAAGAGGAATCATTGACCAAAGAGGGGATGGCCCTGGGAACCCCCTCCTACATGGCTCCGGAACAGTATGATGACTCTCGCAACGTTACTTTTAAAGCAGATATTTATTCCCTGGGTATCATGTTGTATGAAATGGTCACAGGGAAGAAGCCTTATCCGGGGAAAATGAATCCCGATACAATGATGAAGATTCAGAAAGGAAAATTCACCGCTCCCAGAAGGGTAAATCCCACATTGCCTCCTGGAATCGACTGGTATATTAAAAAATGTATTCAAGCCAAACCGGAAAAAAGAGCGGCATCCGTTGCCATACTGCTGATAAAACTTGAAAAGTGGTTTCAGGCAGCCGACATCGACCGAATCAGAAAGGACCTGATCGGAATTGTAAATGATCAGGAAAGGGCGGCCTTTAAACCCGTTAAAAAAAGATCTCCCGTCAAATGGATAGGCCTTCTGATCCTATTGATAATAATCGCAGCAGGGGGATACACCCTTTATAGGATGGGAATCCACACCAGAACCCTTTACGCCGCGGACTATGGTGGCTTCAAGCTGTCTCAACAGATAAAGGACCCTCAGAATCCAATAGAAAGCTATCGGATGGAAACTACCGTATTCCATGATGACAGGGGGCGGATATCAGATGAGAGAGTGAAAACGGTGTACTACAAGGCTGAGAGAGTCCTGGAAGACGGCTCATTTATGATTGAATCACCCGATATTATTCTTAAACCAGGCTCCTATTGGCTGAAATCATTGATCAATGAAAAAGTATATTGGCAGAATATTTTTATCCCCCCCTTCAGTAACTCGGGATTCCTTCTGAAACCTGCTCCTGTATCGACCATCGTGCTGAATTGGCCGACACCGAAACCAAAGCCGCTCACAGTTAAAATAGATGTGCGCAGCAGAGATGACGGAAGTGACCTTAATCAGAAAGCCGCATTAACAGTCGAGATCAATAATCAATTTATACCCATTGAAAAAATGAAACAGAAATTGCTGACTGGTAAAAACTATAACTTCAAGGTGGAAGCCGATGGCTATTATCCTCAGATCTATGATCTGGGCATCAAGGTTCATCAGGATCATTTAATACTGAATCCGCAGTTGGTGCCCATTGAGGGCTATATTAGATTACAAAGCTCTCAGAATCCATCCGAATCAGTATCCATACTGATAAATGGAAAAACTATGGTACAACCCGGCGGCTTATCCTCTGAAATGATTCATTCTTCTGACTTGACCAAGCTCAAAAAGATACCTTTGAATCCAGGTTTATATTCCTTTGAATTTATAGCCGGAAAGATTCATAAGAGTATCGATCTTACAATCAGGAGTGAAGAAGAAACTGTTCTGACACTGGAAGTCATCACAGAAAAGAATAGAATTCGAGAATTAAAACTTAAGGAGTGAACTCATGAATTCAGGTGGAAGATATATTGTATCTCTCTGTATTGGACTGGCATCAGCCCTTTTAGGCTGGTCAGTTCTTGAACTTATCCTCTCACTGCAGAACTATTTTCCCGGTTATACAATGCTGCTCCTGGCAACAGGCGGATTGACGGGGGCCTGTATGACGGCAGTCATGGCGTCAATAGAAGGAATCCTTCATAAAAATACTGTAAAAATTCATAAGGAGTGGACCCTGGGATTTATCTGGGGTCTGGCAGGCGGAATGCTTGGTGCAATGGGAGGTCAAATACTGTTTAATATGATCTTACCGGATAACCTGATGCCTGAATCCTATATCTATCCCTATTATGCGGCTCGAATCGTCAGTTGGGCGTTTCTGGGAGCCTTTATTGGAACTGCAGAAGGCATTCGCTCCCGGTCAAGTCAAAAAATAACAGCCGGTTTAATCAGCGGTATTCTTGCAGGGCTCATCGGCGGATCCATAGTTGAAACAGCTATGCTGCTCTTTCCCCAGGATAGTTGGTTGAAACTTCCGGGTTTCATGATCATGGGAATCGGAACGGCTGTTCTCACAATATTTATTGAAGAAAAGACGTCCCCCGGTGTGTTCCGTGTGCTCAACGGTTCCTCTAAGGGAAGAAAATATCTGCTGAATCAGCGGAAGATCACCCTGGGAAGCCGGCACATCTGCGATATAACCCTGCAGGGAGACGAAAAAATCCCCCCTCTGGCAGTGATACTCAAAAGAAAAGGAAAAGAACTTGTTTTAGAAAGCAATGGTGGATTTCCAATCTTTATCAACGATGAAGGAAAACACAAAGCCATTCTTAAATATGAAGATGTCATTAAGATAGGAAATTTGAAATTCCTTTATGAGGTAAATTCATGAACAAAAAGTCATTCTTTCATTTAATAGTCCTGGGACTTGTATTTTCCCTCTCCCCTCTGGTTTCTCAGGAAAATATTTCCATAACTGGTGTAGATACCAGTGCCATTCTTAAAAATGGTTTAATACAGCTGTATGTTTCTTTTTCTGATGAAATCCCGGAAGAGAGCATCCCGGAAAAAGAAGATTTTCTTTTGGATGAATTTGACCCTCTCAATAAAGAATGGAAGGGAATTGAAATTCAGGATGTTCAATACAACGGATTCAAGCAGGAGGAAATTTCATTTATTATCCTCATCGATAATTCGGGCAGTATGTACGATACACTCTCAGGTCAACCTACAAAACAGAAAGATTCTCAGAGGATATTCTTTGTATTGAAGGCTCTTCAGGATCTCTTCTCATCAACAAGAGAGTATAAAGACTCCCTTGCCTTGTACACTTTCAATACGAATATTGAAAAAATCAGTCCCTTTACATCCGATAGAAATCAATTGCTTTCAGGACTCTCTGGAATCAGTCAACCGACCCCTGAAAATGCCTATACCGAACTTTACAGAGCGATGAAGATTGCTGCAGACGATCTAAGCAGAAGATCAGGTAGAAAAGTTTTGATCCTGCTGAGCGACGGTGAAAACTACAGCTATTCAGAGAACAGAAAAGAGCCGCATCCTCTGTGGGGAAACAATCTGATTCAGATGGAAGAAGTGGAAAGTCTTCTACAAAAAAGAGGGATAACCCTCTATACGATTCAATACGCACGATCCTCAGACCCCGAACTTGTTCAATTATCCGGTCAAACAGGGGGCAGATCCTTTCCTGCAGCCTCAAAGGACGAGTTGCTCCTGGCCTATCGGGAAATTCACAGCAGAATCAACAGAGAATTCAGAATCTCATACAAACCTGAAGTCTCCAGCTCCCGGGAAAGAACAGTGAGAGTAGGTGCAGCAGGGAAGGGGATGAGCCCGGAATTCTCATTTATCTGGGAGATTTTCTGGGGACTGACCCCTCTTTTAGCTTGGTGGATTTACTGCATTTTTACAGTTTTATCCCTCCTGATTGTATTGATCATCCATAAAACACCTTTTGAACGAGTCTATTCTTTTCCACACCTGGAAGTATTGTCTCCTAATGAATCAGAAAAAACGGTCATTCAAATTTCTCATGATAAGACAATGATCGCCGTAGGGAGAGAAAAGACAATTGTCATGGAAGAAGGTGACTTTATAAATAAAAATGAAGACGAAACAGGGATTACCATTATTAAAAGTCCTGATGGAAAATACCAACTGGAAGCAGATCATGAGATCATGGTGAACAACAGGACAGTGATATCCAAAGAATTGGAACCGGGAGATGTCATTCGAAGTGAAGGAACCTTGATAATTTTTGATACTCCGGAAGAACAAAAAAAATGAAAACCCTTCCAGAACAATGCCAGACTAGAGCTTGCCATGAAGGGCTAATTCCGATATTATCCACTTCACACATCAAAAGAGAAGGAATAAACAATGGGCCAAAGAGGAGAAGTCTTTACTTTAAAACGTTTTGTCGAAGAGGGAGGACTCACCTATTTTTTCAATGTAAAAGAGAACCGCTATGGCGACCTCTTTCTAAATCTAGTAGAAAGCCGGAAAAAGGATAACCGATTTGTCCGTTTTTCACTCATTGTATACTCGGAAGATTTCAAAAAATTCGCAGATATTATGGAAACAGCTGTTACAAAACTAAAAGCCTCTGTTCGAGACTGGGAATTTGAATTAAAAACTGGTTCGGGTAAAAGAAAGTATACTTTCAATATTAAATCTGCAAAAAACGGCGAACTCTACCTGATCCTGGCCGAAAGCAGGGTCGGCACAGATGAAAACTACGAGAATGTTTCTATTCGTGTTTTCAAGAAGAATCTAGATACATTTCTTGATGGATTTGACCAGGCATCCAGTCATATGACACCCGCAGAATGAGAACAACAATTTATTGAATGCCCGCCAAAAAGGCGGGCATTTTTATTTTAAATAGGACCTGACCATTTTTTTACCATGTGATATATTTAAATGTTAACAGCCACCCCTGTAATCACTGGAGGATACGTGTTTCTTAAGCGCATAGAACTAATGGGTTTTAAATCCTTTGCAGATAGAACCATCATAGATTTTACAGATGGAATAACAGCTCTTCTAGGACCCAATGGCTGCGGTAAGAGCAATATTGTTGATGCCATGAAGTGGGTTCTTGGTGAACAATCAACCAAAAACATGAGAGCCGAGAAGATGGAAGACGTCATTTTCAGCGGCACAAATGAAAGAAAAGCTCTCAATGTTGCAGAAGTCACACTCATCATATCTAACGAAGAGAACCTTCTCGATCTGGATTTGGCCGAAATTTCCATAAAACGACGTCTTTATAGAAATGGTGATAGTGAATATTTTGTAAATAACACTCTAGTCAAACTCAAAGAGTTGAGAGAGTTATTTTATGACACAGGGATTGGTAAGTCCGCATACTCCATCATGGAACAGGGAAAAATAGACCAGGTACTTTCGAATAAACCTGAAGAAAGACGATTTTTGTTCGAAGAAGCCGCTGGAATCACAAGATTCAAAATGAAAGGCAGTGAAGCCGAAAGAAAACTTGTTAAAACCAATGAAAATATGGTTCAGGTAGAAAACATCCTCAGTGAAGTCAAAAAAAACTATGAAACACTGAAAAAACAATCAGAAAAAACCTTGATATACAGAAAACTAAGAGAAGATATTTCATCTATCGATATCGATCTTCAGCTCCTAAAATACAGCCAGCTCACAGAACAGCAGAAGTCAAAAGAAATAGTCCGAAACCGGGAACTGGAAAATAAAAGCAAAACCGAAGGCGAAATTTTACTTTTAAATGGAAACCTGGCCACTAATCTGGATGCTGTTAACACCATGGAAAATGAACTGATCGAAGATCAGAAAAGACTCTATGGCCTTGATCTCGAAAAGGAAAATCTTTCAGACAGAATCAGATTCCTGGGAGAGCAGCTGGGTGAACTGGAAAATCAGAAACAAACCCTGAAACAGAAAGAAATGGATTTTCTAGAAAAAAAAGAAGAATTGAAAAAAGATAAAGAGAATCGGAAAACATCTCTTCAGGAATTCAAAGATCAACTGAAAGATCTTGAAAATAATATAATGAACTTTCAGTCAAATATTAAATCCGCTGAAACCAGTATCAATGAAAACACCAGAATTACCAAAGAAACAGAATCCAGGGTCGTTCTGGGAGAAAAAGAAAGGGAGAATCTGCAGCATGTGCTCAGAGAATTGACCGACAATATTGTTCATCAGCTCGATCAAGGTCTCAAATCCTCCGGATTTTCTATCAAAAAGAAAAAGGATCTGGAAGAAAAGGTCATCTCAGAATTAAAGACAGTACAGATACAGCTGGAAGGAAAAATCAGGCTTTTTGATGATTCTTCAAGAGTCGGACTGGGAAAAGATGATTCAGAAATCTGGGATTCGGGAGTTCAAATTCTTAAAGAATTTCAGGAACGACTGGGATCTCTTGAAGTATCCATTCACCACCTTGCCGATTCACTTCCTGATTTCCTGGAGGAGTTTCTTGCTCCCAAAGGTATTATCAGCAAGAAAAGAGACATCGATGATAATATTGAAAACCTCACACTTAATCTGAAAATAGACAGAGAGACCGTTAAAACCAAAACAGAAGAGTCTGTGCAGTTGAACCACAGGATTCAGGAGTTCCGAAACACACTGGAAGAACTGAGAGTCAATAAAGCCCGCATGGCCACCCAGATTACGGCAATAGAAGATAATATTCAGGCCCTATCCAAAGATATTTTGGGGGTCGAAGAGCAGATCCAAAATAATCTGGAAGAGATAAATCATATTGAAGCCCGCAAAAAGGAAACCCAGAAGAAGATTGATGATTCCCTGGGTCAAATGAAGGATCATGATAATATTAAAAAAGAACTCCTTCAGAGGCTCAAAACTCTAGAAAAGTCCATTCAGAACAGGACTAAAGATGTCAGCGGCAAGGAAGGGGAGCTCAAAAAGAAAAACAGCGATCTCCAGAAACTGCTCCTCAATCTTGAAAAAGTGAATCTCGAAGTTCAGCATATCCTGGCAGACCTCCAGGAACTCAAACAAAACTTCAGAGAAAACAATTCTGCGGATATTCTTAATTTTTTGGATAGGATTCCCAAACTGAACAGCAGCAGGCAGGATCTTAAAAATGACTACTCCCTGGCCCGTGAAAAGCTGAGAGCCCTGGGACAGGTGAATCTGATGGCTCCTGAAGAGTTCTCGGAAGTAAAAGAACGTTATGATTTTTTAAACAATCAGCTGGAAGATCTTCGAACCGCCAAAGAGCACCTGCTTCAGGTGACAGTTGAAATCCGCAAGGAATCGGCAATCCTTTTTCAGAAAACCTACAATGAAATCAGAAAGAATTTTAATGATACTTTCAGACTGATGTTCGGAGGGGGCCGTGCCGAGCTTAAACTTGTGGATCCCGAGAACATACTGGAATCGGGTATTGAAATATATGCACAACCTCCGGGAAAAAAACTTGAAAACATTGCTCTTCTGTCAGGAGGAGAGCGCTCATTAACCGGCGTTGCCCTTCTATTTGCAACATATAAGGTGAAGCCCTCACCTTTTTGTATCCTGGATGAAATAGATGCAGCCCTGGATGAGGCAAATATCCAAAGATTTATAAATGTACTGATGGATTTTGGAGAGAGATCTCAATTTATTGTAATTACTCACAACAAAAAAACTGTGGCAGGTGCAAAAACGCTATTGGGGATAACCATGCAGGAATCCGGAGTTTCTAAGCTAATCGCTATGAAAATTGGAGAAGCCCATGAGACTCGCTAATATTATGGCTTCAATCAATAAAAAGCTGATCATAACGATAGCAGTCTCGGCACTCGTTATCACTTTTTTGATCGTCGCCTCACTCATCATCATTGACTACAGAGAAGATAAGTCGATCAAAGACGCAGAGCAGCGAAAGATGGCCTATGACATGAGCAAGCTGAGTCAGTCGACAAAAAGCAGAAACCGCTGTGAATTAATCTATCCTGAAATAATTGAAGAACTGGATCTTACGATTGACCCCTACAGGGATTTGAATTTTAAATGGACCGAAGATGAAATCTCCAGACTTTGGCTGGAACCGGACGCAGCAGATATTGATTATTTTACTGATGCCAACCACAAACTTATCTGGGATATTCTTAAAGATGCACCTTAAATTCTTATTTTTCCCCCTGGTTTTATTGCTCCTTCTTTCTTCCTGTAAAACAGCTCCAAAAGAAGAAAACTTTCCTGCATCGACTGAATCCGGTAACACTGCAGCAGTGGCTGAGGGAATGACTTCTCCAGATCCGATCATCCCGGAAATAGAGAAGCCTTCGGAAACAGATCCTCCCGTACTTCAGACCCCGGAACCCCAACAAGAGATTCCTCAACCTGAAGAAGCTCCCCCCATCAAAAAGGGAATACCGCCCAGGGGGGGAGAAAAAAAGCGCATCGAACCGGAATCACTGGCCCCGGAGAGTAAGCCTGACCTGGTGGAGGATGTTCCACCAGTACTGACGAATCCGGAAGATCTTCCCATGTTAATAGAGAATCCTAAAACGGATGAACCTGAACTACTAACTGCCCCGGCAGAGGAAATGCCTGTCTTTGAAAGAGTAAAAGAAATACCCGACGAGAACATTCTGACAGATGCGGTTGATCTGCCATCTGAATATGAATCGCCTCCCTACAACCCCCTTCTTCCAATCATAATCAGACCGGAAGATAGGGCAGATGAAAGGATCGCGAAAGAGCAGATCCCCCCGGAGAAGAGTAATTTACCAGACAGGACTCTTCAGATAACACCTGCAGATGAAACGCTTCAGCCGGAATCCGCGGAAATGGCTGAAGAAGAAACAGACCTCCCCCAAACCTTGAATCCAATACAGAATGATCTACCCATTCCAGCGGAGGATTACATCCTGAGCAGTGATTCATCTGGCAAACTGATTATCCAACTTCAGGGTTCGGGTTGGATCTATCTTTCCAGTAATAGTGAATCATCTATTGTCCTGACTGATAAAACATACGAGCCCGCATCAGGAAGAACTCGCTTTGTCTTTTCTTCCAAAGGGACCGATGGTTTCAATACAGAAATGGTTTTCTTGAAACAGGATCTACTGAGAGGAGAATCGTCTCAACGCACCCTCAGCATAGACAGTACTAACAACCCCCTGGTTCAGCCCCAAATCGTCACAGACGAGACTGACAGGACTGAAAGTATTCCAGCCCCCATTGTTACCGAATCACTCACTGAGCCTCTTCCTGCTCCTCTCACAGAGGAATCAGGAGTCCTGGACGGAGAGTTGTCAGGGAATATTGAGAATTCTGAAACGATTCCTGCAGAAGACTTAAAAAATGGAATGAGCGGAACCGAGGATAAAGAGTTCCCTCCCAGGGGTTTGAATGCAGCACAGCTATTAGAACTGGCTGAAATGTATGAAAAGCCAGGGGATGGTCAGTCACTTGAAAAGGCTCTGCTTCTCTATGAAATGATCCGGAAGGATTTTCCTGTCACCCTGGAGCGCTTTACAGCAGAAAGCCGAATCAGATATTTGAACAAGCATTATTTTAAAGTACAGTGATAAATGATTTTATTTCATCTTCAAGGTGTTGACTAAGAAGCTAAATCTCTGTATAAAAATTGGATAGTTAAAGAAGGGTTAGATTTATATATGCTTGAGAAATTAACAGAGAAATTTTCAGATCTATCCAGACAGATGTCTGGACAGTCGAAGATTTCAGACAAAAATATTGATGATGCTGTCAATGAAATCAAAATGGCCCTCCTTGATGCGGACGTTAATATCAGGGTTGTGCGGCGTTTTGTAAATCATACCATTGAAGAAGCCAGGGGAGAGAAGGTACTTAAAGCCGTCAACCCGGGGCAGATGTTTATTAAGCTGGTTCATGATCGCATGGTGAGCCTTCTGGGTGACAGCAAACAGGATCTGATTCTTAAAGGACCGGATACTGTCTCTTCCATACTGTTTTTAGGACTTAATGGTGCAGGAAAAACGACAACAGCAGCAAAACTTGCTGCTCGCCTGAAATCAGAAGGCCGGCGTCCCTTGTTGGTTGCCTGCGATCTGGCAAGACCAGCCGCTGTTCAGCAGCTCAAGGTCCTGGGAGAGCAGACTGGTGTCGAGGTTTTTGCCGAAGAGTCTCAGAATCCAGTAAAAGTTGCTAAAAATGCGCTGAAACACGCTAAAAAGTTTCAATATAATACGGTAATCTTTGATACTGCTGGACGGCTTCAGATTGATTCTGACTTAATGAAGCAGGTTCGTGAGATTAAAGATGCTGTAAAACCTGATGAAACAATTCTCGTTGCGGATGCGATGACTGGGCAGAGTGCCGTGGACATAGCAAAAACTTTCGACGATGAACTGGATCTTACAGGTGTTATACTCAGTAAGTTTGACTCTGATACACGCGGCGGTGCGGCTCTTTCCCTCAAGAGTATCACAGGAAAAGCAATTAAGTTTATCGGAGTCGGTGAAAAAATAGAAGATCTTGAACCTTTTTATCCCGAGAGAATCGCCTCCCGAATACTGGGAATGGGTGATATTGTCTCTCTGGTGGAGAAGGCTCAGGAAACGGCCTCAGAAGAAGAAGCTCTCCAGCTCCAGAAGAAAATGGCATCTGCTACTTTCTCACTGGAAGATTATCTGGAACAGTTTCAACGGATGCGGAAAATGGGCAGTGTTCAATCACTTATCGGCATGCTTCCCGGATTGGCAGGGAAAGTATCTGATGATGATATTGACGAAAATGTCCTGAAACGCGAAGAGGCAATTATTCTCTCAATGACTCGGAAAGAACGACAGAATCATCGAATTATTGGTCCGCCCCGGAAAAAGCGTATTGCTTTGGGTAGCGGTTCTACAGTAGTGGATGTGAACAGAGTTCTGAAAAACTTTGAGAAAATGCGATTGATGATGAAAAAGATAAGCAAAAATAAAAAATACCAGACTCAGCTAATGCAGCAGTTTGGTGGCATGTCTTAAACAGTAGGAGAAGGAATAGTGGTTAAGATACGACTGAAAAGAATGGGAGCAAAAAAGCGCCCTTATTACAGAATAGTTGTTATGGATTCAAAATCCCCCAGAGACGGAAGAACAATTGAAGAACTGGGTTACTATCATCCGGTTGAAGCGGAAGATAAACAGGTTAAGTTTAAAGAAGAAAGAGTCCGGGAATGGTTAGATAAGGGTGCACAGCCCACATTGACCGTACGGAAACTTCTGAACAAGAATAACTTCTTTATCAAATAAAACCTTCGGTGGAGTTGATATGGAAAAAGACTTAGTAGAATTTATAGCAAAATCTCTTGTAGATGACTCTGACAGTGTCGTTGTAAACATGATTGAAGGTGAGAAATCAACAATCATAGAACTAAAAGTTGCAGACGATGACATCGGAAAAGTCATAGGAAAACATGGAAGAATTGCTAAAGCAGTCCGAACAATCCTCAGTGCTTCTGCCAATAAAACCGGTAAGAGGTTTGTGCTGGAAATTCTGGACTAATGTTAGAAGAAATAGCCATTGGCTGTGTTCGTAAAACACATGGTGTTAAAGGCTATCTTAAAGTAGTTAGTTTTTCAGGTGAATATGATCATTTTCAAAAATTGGATCAGATTAAACTGAAGAATAAGAGTCAGTCCCGTGTTTTTAAGATTGAAGAAGTTACTCCCTTCGGTGGAGAAGTTCTTATCAAGCTGGAAGGGATTGATAATCCAGAAAAAGGGAAGCTGCTGTCCGGATGGGTCATATGGGTACCCAGGGATTTAGCGGCTGACCTGAAACAGGGTGAGTTTTACCATGCTGATCTGGTAAATTGTCAGGTTCTTTTAGAAGGAAAAGAGATTGGAGAAGTCCAATCCATTCTGGAATCCGGATCGGATGATCTATTGGAAGTAAAAATAGGAGAAGAAGTCAAATTGATTCCCTTCAATTCTATTTTTATCGGTAGTGTGGATATGGAAAAGAAAACGATTGAATTACTGGAAGGGTGGATTTTAGATTGAAGTTCACTGTGTTAACACTGTTTCCTGAGATTGTGGAAGCCTTCTTCAATAGTTCTATCATGAAAAAAGCCGTAGAGAAGGGTTTGATTGAGTACAATCTGGTGGATATCAGAGATTTTGCCTTAGACAAGCATAGAAACTGTGATGATTCACCCTATGGTGGCGGTGCAGGAATGGTTTTAAAAGCGGAACCTCTGGCATTGGCACTGGACTCAGTTCAGGCTGCTGCGAAAAGAACGATATTCCCGACTCCTTCAGGAGTCAGTTATACCCAGAAGATTGCAGAAGAACTGGCTGAAGAAAAAGAGATTGTTCTCATTTGCGGCAGATATGAAGGCATTGACCAAAGGATCATTGATCTGTATGTTGATGATGAAGTTTGTATTGGAGATTATGTAATATCCTCCGGTGAAATTGCATCATTAGTGGTCATAGATAGTATCTACCGGCTTTGCGACGGAGTTATTACACAGGAATCACTGGAAGAAGAAAGCTTTCAGGGAAAACTGTTGGAATACCCGCACTATACAAGACCCGAAGTGTTCAGGGATATAAAAGTTCCTGACATTTTATTATCCGGACATCATGCCCGCATTGTGAAATGGAGGCATGAAAAACGTTTGGAAAAAACTAAAAATAATCGTCCTGATTTATTGGACGATCTTGATCTTGACAGGAGGATGAAGTAATGGATATTATTCGCGCTGTTGAAGCTGAACAGTTAAAGGATAACGCTGAAAACTTCAGAGTGGGTGACACCATAAAGGTTCACTTTAAGATTATCGAAGGTAAGAATGAGAGAATTCAGATTTATGAAGGCCTCGTTATTGCCATTAACAACCCAGGTATCAACAGAACAGTAACAGTTCGTAAGATTTCCTATGGTGTAGGTGTGGAAAGAGTTTTCCCCATTCATTCACCCAAAATTCAAATGATTGAAGTTACCAGGCACGGTAAAGTAAGACGTTCCAAACTCTATTACATACGTGACAGAGTAGGTAAATCTGCCAAAGTAAAAGAACTGATTAGAAAAAAAACAGTTACCAAGGCATAATAATTGAATCCATACGAAAGGCTCCCTTTAAAAGGGAGCCTTTTTTTATGAAAAGTGTACAATCAAAAATTGAATTATGTTATAATGGAATATGCAATGGCTCTGCCTATCCAATAAAAGCAGGTTTTCTAATGAATAATTATAAAGTAAGTGATTTAAAACCCGGTCTTTCATGCAACAAACCGGTATACATAGATGAAGAAACTCTTTTTATCCCGGCGGGTGTTCCTATCCGTGAAAAAGACCTGACCCGACTTGAAAAGTGGGGAGTCACAGAAGTCCAGTCAGAGGGTATGTTTTCTGAATCTGAAAATGAAGACTTACTGAACAGCCGCCAGCTCTGGGGCATTCCTTCGGATAAGGAACTATCCACGTTTTACAACAAAACTCTGGAAGATCTGGATAATCTTTTTAACCGTATCAACCTGATGGAAGATATTAATGTTGCCGAGTTGGATAGAATTTCAGACAAACTGATTGATATGGTAGAAAACAAGAAAATACAGACCATTAGAATGGTCCTGACTCACAACAACAGCAGCAGGGCTATGGCGAAGAGTGCCCTGAATACGGCCATTCTGACTCTGACAATTGGTTTTGCCATGAACCGACCCAGGCCAAAGCTGCTTCAGCTTGTAAACGGTGCTCTCCTTCATGATATTGGAATGATGCGTATTCCCGAAGAAATTAAGATAAAAAAGTCAGGACTCAGCAGTACGGAAATGAATAAACTGAAAAGCCACACTGTTTTTTCCTATCAGATCATATCCAAAGAACTCGGTTATGACGATACGATTGCCCAGATAGCTTTGGAACACCATGAGCGATGGGACGGCGACGGCTATCCTCAGGGTAAGAAAAAGGATGATATCGTCATGGAGGCCCGTATCGTGTCCATAGCAGACGCTTTTGAGGCAATGGTGAGTGAAAGACCCTACCGAAACTCAATGATCGGATATGAAGCCATGAAACACATCATCAGTGATAATTCAAGAAAGTTTGATCCTGAGATCCTCAGATATTTTATTCATAGTATGGGCATTTATCCATTGGGCAGTATTGTTATGCTGAATGACTCAACTGTAGCTCGTGTAATAAAAGGGAATCCTGAAGCTCCTTTGCGTCCTGAAGTAATTACCCTGATCGACAGCACGGGGAAGGAATATCCTGGAGACATGGGACCTGTATTAAATCTTTTGGATATAAAAAACCTTTTTATTGTTAAAGCAGTAGACTTGAATTCTCTGTTAATAAGGAATGATACAGCATAAAAAAGAGTTATTGGGAGAGCAGAAAGCCGTAGAATACCTTCAGTCGTCAGGTTATCAAATAATTAAAAGAAACTTCAGGAAATCCTTTGGAGAAGTCGATATTATAGCAGTAAAGGGAAGAAAAATTATTTTTTGTGAAGTAAAAAATTGGGATTATCTAGGCTGGGAGGATTTACATTTCAGTATAAATAAAAGTAAAATCCAGAAGATTAAGAAAATAGCATGTCTTTTTCTTCAACA
>NZ_JAQIBL010000291.1 GCF_027859075.1 Oceanispirochaeta sp.
CAGATCCGGCGGGATCAAGGCCCCTTTCTTTACATTTGTTCAGGGCCGCTTCTTCCGCATGGATCCCGCCATAACAGGCATGCCAGCCCTCGCCGATGAGCTCACCATTCTTGACAAGGACGGCACCCACCATGGGATTCGGCAGGACAGCCCCCTCAGTACGGCGGGCCAGAATCAGGGCTTTGTGCATAAATTGTTCAATTTTATTTTCCAGAACCTTACTCCCTGTCGGGGGTTCTGAAAGGAGAATCGTGTAGAAAAGGTGGACTCAAAAAATGAGGGACCAGCTGTAAAAAAAACACCCCGTACAGTAAACTGACCGGGGCGTGGTTTTTCATTCTAACGACTATCTTCTCTCATCCGGACTATACCGTCGGCACTGGAATCTCACCAGTTCAATCAGACAAGCTGACTCGCGGGCTTTCACCGCCGGTAGGGAATTGCGTTTGCTCACCCTGCCCCGAAGACTATTATTGTTTTACAATATTCAGAGCAGGATTTTTTGTCAACACCCTGGGTCAAATATATTTTTCATACTCGGTACACAGGAGCCTGACAGGCGTTTCATCTTCTTCCAGAGCCGGATACCGGGGCAGGGATTCATAGAAGTAATTGTCTGTCTCATCGTCATTTACAGCACTGACCTCCCCGGCGAGGACTGTCCCGTGCCCCTCTTGTGCATAGAAGCGGTGAAACACACCCTGACGGAGAGTGATACTCTCTCCCGGTTGCAGAAAGACCCGTTCCCCAGCCTCAAAATTCTTTAGAACCCCATCGATAATGACCTGAACAGAATCCTCTTTCAACTCATGAGGACCATCGCTGTTAAAGAGCTCCAACACAAGAACGCCTCCTCCCCGGTTGATGATATCTTCGACCTTATCGGCGTGAAAATGGAGAGCTGTTTCCTGATTTTCTTTCACCACCATGATCTTCTCAGCATAGGGTTTTTGGTTCTCACCCAATCCGCCATTTCTGATAGTAAACAGGACAAGCCCCCTCCTGTTAAAATCACCCGAGCCCATATCGGTAACATCCCATCCCAGGTGGTTCACAAGAATCTCCTTATGACTGTCCCGATTCAAACCTTTCCAGTCCTCCGGTTTGTAAAAAGCCCATGGAGGCAGTTTAAAGCTGTGGCTCTCCAGAAATTTTTCGGCCTGGGTAATGATCTGGTTGACATCTGATCTTTTCATTTGAATCTCCTTACAAATATTTACACATTACTTACATTTACTTTTACATTGTACAATATAAAGAATATGAAGTCTGAAAACTCCTGAAATATTCTAACTCAGGACTCACTTTATTTACATATATCAGAACATTAACAATAATATGTAAATTTATAAGTTGACAAATAAAGATTCTAATTTACAATTACGTTACAAATCAAATAAACAAGGAGGTTCAGGTGAAGAAATTATTAACAGTTCTCCTGATCACAATCGTAGCATTCAGTGCTTTCGCTAACGGACAGAAGGATGCAGCTTCAGAAGGTCCCCTGGAATTGAAAGCAGTAGGAGTCACATTGGGTGACATTGGTAACCCTTTCTTTTTCCAGATGGGAGAAGGAGCAAAAGCAGCAGCTATGGAAATTGGCGGAGCTTCAGTACGTGTTGCTGTTGAATCTGCTCAGTATGACCTGAACAAACAGGTCAGCCAGATCGAAAATTTTATCGCATCAGGTGTTCAGATCATCGTTCTTAATGCAGTTGACTCAAAAGGAATTGCACCTGCTGTCCGCAGAGCCATAGAAGCCGGTGTTATCGTAATAGCAGCCGATGTCGGTGCTGAAGGCGGAGTTAATGCGACTGTAACGTCCAACAACTACCAGGCCGGAGTTCAGGCAGGAGAGTATATCGTCAAGAAACTGGGTGGTAAAGGAAAGATTGTCATTGCCAACGGACCTCCTGTAACAGCGGTTATTGACCGTGTAAATGGAGCCAAAGAAGTATTTGCCAAAAACCCCGGAATTGAAATCCTCTCAGACAACCAGAATGCCGGAGGAAGCCGTGATGGCGGACTGAATGTTATGCAGGATCTGCTCACTGCCTTCCCCAAAATTGATGCCGTATTTGCCATCAATGACCCCACAGGAATCGGTTGTGAACTGGCCATCAAACAGGCAAAAAGAGAATCTGAAATGTTTGTTGTCGGTGTAGACGGATCTCCTGATGCAGAAGTAGCCCTTGTTCAAGAAGGAACCATCTTCAAAGCCACACCTGCTCAGGACCCCTATACAATGGCTAAAACAGCTGTAGAAATCGGATGGGAAATCATGCAGGGCAATAAACCTGCTGAAGAAACCATTCTGATTCCTGTAGAACTGATCACTGCAGAAAATGTTGCCTCCTATAAAGGCTGGACTAGTAAATAATCCTGATCAAACCATATTGAACTGCTTCTCCTGTTCCAGGGGAAGCAGTTCTTTTTTTAGGGAAGACAAAATGAATGATGAGAACTTAACCCTGCGAGTGACAGGGCTCAGTAAATCTTTTCCAGGAGTGAAAGCTCTGGATAAAGCAGAACTGGAAATATATCCGGGGGAAGTCCATGTAGTCATGGGTGAAAATGGTGCCGGAAAAAGTACTCTTATGAAAATCCTTGCCGGCGTATACACTGCCGATGAAGGTGAGATATATCTGTCGGGTGAATTGACTCAAATCAATGGAACACTGGATGCCATCAAAAAAGGCATCAATCTGATTTATCAGGAACTCAGTGTGGCACCCAACCTGACAGTGGCAGAAAATATTTTCATGGGCAGTGAGATTTCCCGGTTTCATCTGGTCAGGCGGGATAAGATGATAGAGAAGTCCAAAGTGGTCCTGGCTCGTCTGGGAGCAACCTTTGATCCGGCCATGCTGGCAGGAGACCTATCCATTGCCGAACAGCAGCAGATCGAAATTGCAAGAGCCCTGATTCATGACAGCAAAGTCCTGATCATGGACGAACCAACAGCCGCACTGAGTGATAGAGAGACAGAAAAACTCTTTGAAGTTGTAATGTCCCTCAAGAAACAGGGAATATCCATTATCTATATCAGCCACCGTCTGAACGAGGTGACCCGTATCGCCGACAGAGTCACCATACTCAGAGATGGGAAATATATAGGAACCTTGAATAAAGATGAGATTGTTTCTTCCCGAGTGGTGTCCATGATGGTGGGCCGGTCTCTGGATGATTTCTATAAACATGAAATCAATACAGATATCCGAAGAGGAACTTTTGTTGTTGAGAACTTCTCAGACGGCAAAACGGTCAAGGATGTCAGTTTTGATGTAGGAGCCGGAGAAATCCTTGGTTTATCAGGACTCGTCGGAGCCGGACGGACCGAAATGGCCCGGATGATCTTCGGGGTGGATCGGAAAGTCTCCGGACAGATCTATCTGGATGGGGAACCTGTTACGATTAACAACCCGGGCGATGCCATATCTCAGGGCCTCGGCTATATACCGGAAGACCGGAAACTGCAGGGTCTTTTTCTGGATATGAGCGTGGGTGACAACATTGGAATGAATGTTCTGAGCCATCTGGCAAAGGGCGGAATACTTTCAAAGGGGAGTAATAATCATTTCTCAGAATCATCCATATCAAAACTGAATATCAAGGTAACTTCTCCCTCTGTGCCCGTACAGAAACTCTCCGGCGGGAATCAGCAGAAGGTTCTTCTTGCCCGCTGGCTGGCCATTAAACCCAAGGTTCTGATCCTGGATGAACCGACCCGGGGAGTGGATGTGGGTGCGAAAAGTGAGATCTATAGGATCATCGGAGCACTGGCCACCAGTGGGGTCGCCGTGATCTTTATCTCCAGTGAACTCCCCGAAATTGTGGGGATCTGTCAGAGAGTCCTGGTGATGCGGGAAGGAAGTCTCATAGGTGAAATTTCTGAACGCTCCGAAATCACTCAGGAAAATATAATGTCCTATGCCACGGGTGTCCGTGCAGCCGATTACAGCTATACAAAGGAGGGTTGAAGTGAAAAAGCCCCAATTTATGACGAATACTTCATTTATGAAAAATCTGGGAATCTTTCCCATCCTGGTACTGATCCTTATTTTGTTCTCATTTCTGAATCCCTACTTTATGACCAATCACAATATGACAAATGTCCTGCGCCAGGCTTCTATTAATATTGTCCTGGCCGCCGGGATGACCATGGTCATCCTCACCGGCGGGATCGACCTGTCGGTCGGGTCCATTCTGGCCTCAGGGGCGGTTATTTCCGTCTCGGTTTCCCTGATGCCGTCACTGGCTCCTCTGGCTGTTCCCATCGGTCTGCTCTTCGGTCTTCTGATCGGCCTGGTCAACGGAGCTTTGATCTCATTTGTCGGTTTGCCACCCTTCATTGTAACCCTGGGCAGCATGACCGCCTTCAGGGGCGCGGCCTACCTTCTGGCCAACGGCACAACGGTCATCAACAACGATCTTGGATTCGCCTGGATCGGAAATGAGTACATTGGCCCCCTTCCCTGGCTTTCGGCCATTGCCCTGATTGTGATTCTGGCGATCTGGTTTCTCCTGAAACGAACCGTGACGGGCGTCAGGATCTATGCTGTGGGTGGTAATGAAGAAGCAGCCAAGCTGACGGGTATTAAAACCTGGAAAATTCATCTTATTGTCTACGGATTAAGCGGTCTGCTCTCGGGTCTGGCCGGTGTCATGCTGGCCAGCCGGCTCTATAGCGGCAATGGGCTATTGGGACAGGGCTATGAACTGGATGCCATTGCCGCGGTAATTCTGGGAGGAACCAGCATGACCGGGGGAATCGGAGGAATATTCGGTACCCTTGTCGGGGCTTTGATCATTGCCGTCCTGAATAACGGATTGACCATTATGAATATTTCCTACTTCTGGCAGCTGGTTATCCGGGGTATTGTCATCATCATAGCCGTTGTTATCGATAAGTTCAGAGTTTCAAAAATGCGCTCTTAGGCCCTCCAGCCATCCCGCCTGGGATGGCTGGATAACTCCGGACGAATCAGTTTCTCTTCTTCAGATCATCCAGATAAACGGCAATCAAAATCACAAGACCCTTCACAACCAACTGCCAGAATGAGTTTATATTGAGCAGATTCAATCCATTGTTTAAAACACCGATGACCATGGCACCCAGCAGGGCGCCCATGAGGCGGCCTGTCCCGCCGGTCATACTCATCCCCCCCAAAACACAGGCCGCCACAGCATCCAGTTCAGACCCCTGTCCTGCCGACGGCTGGCCCGAATAAAGGCGTGCCGATAAAACAACACCCGTAAAGGCGGTTATAAATCCCGAGAGAGCATAGACGGAAAAACGGATACGCCGGACCTTGATGCCCGCAAAATAAGCCGCATCCGTACTATCTCCCACGGCATAAACATGTCTCCCGAAGGTGGTTCGTTTCAATACAAGATCCAGGATTGCAAAAAGGATGATCAGATAAATGACCTGAAAGGGGATCGGCCCCAGATAGGCCAGACCAATGCGGTTATAGGACTCAAGGGCAACCCTGACAGGCAGGCCGCCCGTATAGATATAAGCAAACCCCCGAACAATATTCATCATCCCCAGGGTGACAATAAAGGGAGCAATCCCCGTTGAGGCGATAATCAATCCATTAATAGATCCGATCAGGACTCCCGACAAAAGAGCAATCCCCACCGCCAGGGAAACAGGAAGACCCGATATGGCAATGAGCCCGGCGGCAAAAGTACCTGTGAAAGCCATGACCGACCCGACGGAGAGATCAATACCCCCGGTGAGGATAACAAAAGTCATGGCCATGGCCAGCATACCATTGGTTGAAACCTGTCTCATGATATTGATCAGGTTTCCCGAGGTCAGAAAAACGGGACTCATGATTGTCATAACAGTACCGAGCACGAAGAGACCAATCAGAGTAGCACCGTAGCGCTTCAAATAGGATTGGACCCCTAGGATGACGATTTTATAAGACCAGGGATTCCCGGCCAGATCCTGCAGTAATGGTTTCAATAGTTTGCTCCTGAATTCAGCGCCAGCTGTTAAAAGGGAATTGGCGGATATTGCCGCTGTTAATCAAGGTGACTGGAATTGTTATTTCTTTTTCAGTAGATTGGTGAGCCAGATACTTTTCGGCCTGCTCCACCGCCAGTTCACCCATTTTCCGGGGAGACTGGGCGACGGTGCCCATCATTTTTTCTTCCCGGACCATGGCCATCCCTGCGGGAGAGCCATCGATACCGTAAACCAGAACATTTGTTTTGCGATTGGCGGCTTCCAATGCCGAGATGGCCCCTACCGCGGTGGGATCATTGGTACAGAAGACAACGCTTATGTCATTGTGAGACTGAAGGATGTTTTCCATTTTAGGAACCGCCCCTTCCAGTGACCCGAAAGCACTGGCTGTTGCCACCACCTCAAAGTCCGGATGCCCTTCCAGAACATCCAGAAAGCCGTTCAGCCTGTCAATAGAGGGTTTATTCGTGGGATGGTCCAGAATGGCGATCCTGGCAGAATCCCTGCGGGCGATAAGATCCAATCCAATGAGTTTCCCCGCCCCATAATTATCTGATGAGATGGTCGAGATCACCAGATTACTGTCGTAAACGGCAGCATCAATGATAATGACCGGGATGCCCGCCTTTGCGGCCTCTTCCAGGGCTGGCCGGATTCCCTTCCAGTCAACAGGATTCAGGAAAATGGCATCCACACCCAGGGAAATCATATCCTGTATCTGGTCAATCTGCCTGACCTGATCAAAATCGGGGTTGTAGGACAACAGCCTGTCCCCCTTTTTTTCACACTCCGCCCTGATACTGTCATTCAGAGCCACAAAGAATGAGTTATTCAGGGTCATAAATGTGGCGGCATAGGTTCTACCTTCAAAATCCTGCTGTCCTTTTCCGGATAATAATGCAGGTATAAAAAGGAGAACAAACAAGAGAACGGGATGTTTCAAATCGGGATCTCCTCCTTTCTGGAAATTCTGGAATCAATGGCGTAATGAAGAATCATTTCCTCGTTAAACTCTGTTTTTCTCAGTTCCTTTACGATCCGTCCTGATTTCAGAACAAGGATTCTATCACAATTATTAATGAGATCTCCCAATACAGAAGAAATCAGGATGACCGCCGTTTTCTGACCGGCCAGATTATTGAGAATGGAAAAAATCTCCTTCTGACCTTCAATATCCACCTCTCTGGCCGGCTCATCCACAATGAGGATTTCCGGATAGTTACTCGTGCACCTGGCAAAGGCCACCTTTTGCTGAGTTCCGCCACTCAGAGTTTTAACCAGCTGATCAGGGCTGTATTTTCTCAGGAGGAAACGCTCCATGGCGTCCGAAATGGCAGCCCGCTCCTTTCTTTTTAAAATAAAGAGAAATTTACTGATCCTCTTGAGAATGTTAACAGTCAGATTAAATCCCATGGACTGATCCTCCATGACACCAAAACTATGACGGTCTTCCGAAGTGTATCCGATGCCCAGATTCAGGGCCTGCCGGGGAGAATCAAGAGAAACCGGTTTCCCCTTCAACAGAATGGTTCCTTCATCGGGTTTATCCAGGCCGAAGAGGATGCGCCCCAGAGTCGTCCGGCCCGAACCGACAAGGCCGGCCAGTCCCAGAACTTCTCCTTCTCTCAAACTGAAGGTCACATCCCTCAAGCGGCGGTGCTTGCTCAGTCCCTGGACTGAAAGGATTTCTTCTCCTCCGGGAAAGTGAGGTTTCCAGTAATAAGTCTGAGTGAATTCTTTGCCTACCATATGGGAGATGACCTCATCCCTTGTCAATTCTTCTGTCAAAGAACTGACGATATGGAATCCCTCGCGCAGCACGGTTATCCGGTCGGAGATTCTCAGTACCTCATCCAGTTTATGAGAGATATGGATAATGCACATTCCCTCATTTCTCAAAATTCCCATCAGACGATTGAACCGTTCGCTTTCGCCGGTTGAAAAAAGATTTGTAGCCTCATCCAGGATCAGAAGTTTCGGATTCAGATAAACGGCTCTTGCCACAGCGAGCATCTTCTTTTCGGCAAGATTCAGCTCTTCCACCCTGGTTCGGGAAGACATATTCAACTGCAGCCGACCCAGTATGTCATCTGATTCCCTGTAAATTGTCTTATAATTGACCAAACCCCATCGGGAGGGTTCTCTCCCGAGAAAGATGTATTCTGCCAGAGTTGATTTTTCGGGGAGAATCAGGTTTTGACGGACAATGACGATTCCCATTTTCAGGGCTGTCTGATAACCCAATGAAGACCATGTTCTTCCATTTACCTGAATTACCCCATTGTCAGGTTTAAGAAGTCCACTTATAATGTGAACAAGAGTGGTTTTACCGGCTCCGTTCTCTCCCACTATGGAGTGAATCTCTCCGGAATAAAAATCCAGATTGATATTGCATAATACAGGAACGGAGTTATATGAGCGGCAAATATCCGAGAGTGTTAACAGGGCTTTCATTCATTTGGAAATTATCATGCCCCTATGCATTTGTCAAATTAATTGATAAGTTGAATCAGGTTATTTGATAATGAGCAGTAAAGAATCTAAACACAGAATGATCTATAACGATCTCTATAAAAAGATACAGACCGGGGTATATAAAAAAGGGGACCAGCTCCCCACGGAATTCATGCTGGTGGAAGAGTATGGAATCTCCCGGCCCACTGTTGCCAAGGCTCTCAATGACCTTCAGGAAGAAGGCTTTATAGAACGGAAAGTAGGGGCCGGAACATTTGTCAAAAACACCCCTCAGGGTGAGGAAGACCGCTACCTGGCCCTCCTTGTCCCCGATATAGGCCGGAACCAGATTCTAGAGCCCCTGTACTCCCAGATAGCCCGCTCCTGCGAAGAAGAAGATTATACCCTTATATGGTCCGGGTCCTTGATAGGAACCCCACAGGAGCGCATACACCAGTCTTTTGAGTTCTGCCGCAAGTATATAAAGCAGAACGTGGCGGGCATATTCCTCTATCCCGCCTCAGACATCCCCACAGAAACCTATGAAGAAATGATCAGCCTCTTTGACAATGCAGGCATACCTGTTCAAATCATCTATCAAAGCCTGTACAACTTCTCCCGTACCACTCCCTATGACTTCTGCGGTATGGACAGCTATGCCATGGGTTACAGGGTCGGGCGTTCTCTGATAAACAATGGCAGCACCCATCCTGCCCTCTGCTGGGAGGAAGAGAGTCCCCTCATCAATACACTCCTCATCAAAGGCTTTGAAGAAGCCGCCCGGGAGTCATCACTCCAGGTCAGTACCTATCAGATGGGTCTAAATGACAATCTTGAAGAAAAAACAGATAAAATCACCGGCTCCAGTACAGATGCCCTGTTCTGCACCTCCGATTCTCTGGCGGCCGATTTTATGACGGAGCTGCTGGACAGGGAAATCAGCATTCCCGGAACCATTCAGATTGCCGGTCTCGGGAACACCCGCTTTGCTAAACATCTGAAGGTGTCTCTCTCCTCCCTGGCGATCAATATGGAAGAAATCGGAAGAATGGCGGTGGATCTGATGCGCCTCCGTCTCAGAAAACCCGCCTCATCTCCCCGTAAGATGCTTATTGACGGGCAGTTCATCGAAAGAGAATCCACCCTCTGCTAAAAAAACCGGAGCCTGAGCCCCGGTTTTTCCATCTGTTACGAAGTGTGGGTCACACTCCGCCAGAGAAGGCTCTCATGGTGTAATACAGGTCATTCCATTTCATCTCACTCTTGAAAGAACGGATTTCTGTCTTGGCATCAATGACCAGGGCTTCCATGCCGCATATTTCAGCATAATCCAGAAGCATTTCGGTGGTGACATCCTTGCTGTATCCCGTGTGGTGGGCTCCACCACCGAGTATCCAAGCTCCCGCCGCTGTTGCCAGATCGGGTTGAGGTTTCCAGACAACCCGTGCGACCGGCAGCTTGGGCAGATCCTTTCCGGGGGCCAGTGTTTCCACTTCATTGATCAACAGACGGAAACGGTTTCCCATATCCATCAGTGAGGCATTCAGGGATGAACCTCCGGGAACATTGAAGACCATTCTCACAGGATCTGCCTTTCCGCCGATACCCAGGGGATGGATTTCCAGTTTCACCTTTTCTCCACCGGCGATGCTGGGACAGACTTCCAGCATGTGTGAGCCGAGAACCAGAGGATTTTTAGGATCCATATGGTAGGTGTAGTCCTCCATAAAGGATGTTCCTCCCCCCTTTCCCTTGCCCATGACTTTCATGGCTCTGACAAGGGCGGAGGTCTTCCAGTCCCCTTCGGCACCGAATCCATAGCCCTTTTCCATCAGTCTCTGACAGGCCAGTCCGGGGAGCTGGGCCAGGCCGTGAAGGTCTTCGAAAGTAGTCGTGAAGGCGCAGAATCCGCCTTCTGTCAGAAAATTATCCATACCCGCTTCCAGGCGGGCAGCCGTTCTCAGGTCTTCATGCCTGGCCCCACCGGGAAGCAGTTCGGGAGCGACTTCATACTGTGTCTGGTATTCGGCGACAAGAGCGTCGATCTGCTTATCTGTCGCTGCGGCAATGATGGCGGCCAGGTCTCCGACCCCATAACCATACACATCGTATCCCAGAGCGATCTGAGCGGCGACCTTATCTCCTTCTGTTACGGCGACATCTCTCATATTGTCACCGAAACGGGCCACCTTTCCACTCCTCATGTCTTTCACAGCGGCTACGGCTCTGATCCAGGCATCAATTCGCTCATGGACCTGTGCATCTTTCCAGTAACCTACGACGACTTTGCGGTCAATCTTCATCCTTGTGTTGATATACCCATGCTCCCGCCCGCCGTGGGCCGATTGATTGAGGTTCATGAAGTCCATATCGATTTCATCCCAGGGAATGTCCCGATTGTATTGTGTGTGAAAATGGAGGATGGGTTTGCTGAGGATACTCAGGCCGTTGATCCACATCTTGGAGGGGCTGAATGTATGCATCCACAGCATGACACCACCGCAGGAAGGATCGGCACTGGCTTTTATACAGAAGTCCGTAATTTCTTCCGGTCTTGTCATGATTCCCTTATATTCGATCTTCGCAGAAATCCCGTCCTGATCGCTCATATACCGGGCAATTTCTTCTGTATGGCTTCGAACCTGATTCAGGGTCTCTTCACCATAGAGGTGCTGACACCCAGCCACCATCCAGATGGTCATGTCATTGTAAATTTTCATAAAAAACTCCTTTTATTGAGCTACCAGGGCTGATTTGCAGCCCTGGTGCTTTTTTTTTGCTTAGGCCGAAGGGCCTTCTAACTACCAAGGCTCATTTGGAGCCTCGGTGATTTCTTTGTTAAGGCCTAAGGGTGTTAAGGCCTAAGGGCCTAAGGGGGATCAAGACTGCCCGTAGTAGGCATCTTTTCCATGTTTCCTCTGATAATGCTTGTCGATGAGAGCCTGTTTCATTCTCCCACCCTCGGGATTCACCTGCTCTGTAAAAAGAGCCATCCGGCACAATTCCTCTAAAACCGCCGCATTGTAGACTGCTTTTTCGGCATTTGTCCCCCAGGTAAAGGGTCCATGGGAGGCCACCAGAATCATCTGAACCTCATCCACCGAAAGGTTCTGCTCTTTCAAGGCCTCCAGAATCTGGTAGCCCGTCTGCTCCTCATAATTTCCTTTGATCATGTCATCACTCATGACCTTGGTGACAGGAATGTCTCCGGCCAGATGGTCTGCGTGGGTCGTACCATAGAGGGGCACGGCCCTTTTGGCCTGAGCCCAGGCAACGGCATAGGTTGAATGGGTGTGTACAATGCCTCCCAACTGAGGGAAAGCCTTGTACAGCACGACGTGGGTCATCGTATCTGAAGAAGGTCTCATGGAGCCCTCAATGACATTGCCTTCCAGATCGACCAGCACAATGTCTTCCGCCTTCAGTTCAGAATAATCCACACCGCTTGGTTTGATGGCGAATATTTTTTCATCCCGGTCATAGACACTCACATTACCGAATGTATAAATAGCTAGATTTCTGGCGGGAATCTCCATATTGGCCTCATAGCATGTTTTCTTTAGTTTTTTCATGGAACTCATGGGTCATACTCCTTTTATTTTTTTTGCGTAATGTTCAAAGGTATGCAGATTCTCTCTGGTAATGATATTCAGGGGAGTCAGGACTTCTCTCTGAATATCCTTTTGGAGGACCTGAGAATCATAGAGCTGGATCACCCCTTTATACCCCTGATCTTCAGGCTGCTGTGTCAGGATAAAGTCGATGATTCCCTTCTCAATAAACTCTTCTCTCCCGGGGATAAGGTCATACCCGATGAGGGGGATGCGGCAATAGGTTTCACCCTTCTTCTCCAGATAGGATGCCACGTAATACACCGAAGAATTGGCCACAAAGACTCCCCTGGGCAGCACATCGGATGAGCTGAAGAACTCTTCCAGATACCGATGGAAGCTCCCTTCATCATCCTCTTCTTCCTTCATGTCGATGAGTAGGATATCCTTCCGGTTTTCAAGCATATACTGACGAAAACCGTTCATCCTCTTTTTCAGGTGCGGATTGCTTCCGGGAGGATCAATCAGCAGCACCGAAACTTCTGCATCAGCTCCTTCGGCAGGCCCTAACAGAAGGCTCATCAATTTTCCCGACAGGATGCCGCTCTGGAAGGAGTCCTGGCCGATATAAGAGAGATGTCCCGGTAATTCTGGAATGTTTGAATCTATAAACAGATAAGGAATTGTCAGATCCTTCAAAAAATTCTTTATAGCATCGGGTCTCACAGGAGCAATAAGCAGGCCCTCAATTCCGGAATCCAAAGCCTTCTGCAGGACAGAACAGCAGGATTCAGAGGAATACCGGTCAAAAGTAAAAAGGCTGACCCGGCATCCATAGGACTCCAACTCTGCTGCGGCCTTCTGTATTCCCTCAGCCACAAGATGCCAGTAGCCGATGTCCTGGGTCAGATGAGGAATCAGAGCGGCAAAGCTGTGACTCTTTGTCTTCTTTAACCCCCGGGCATGAATATTGGGAGTATACTGGAGCTCCTCCATGACCTGCCTGACTTTTTCGGCTGTTTTTTCGGAGAAGCGGCCTCTTTTATGAATAATACGATCCACCGTTCCGATGGAAACTCCCACGGCTTCAGCGATGTCTTTGATGGTGGGCATTCACTCTCTCCACATTGCGTTATCGTTAACGCATTGTAAACTTAAGGATTCTTTCTTGTCAAATCAAATTTGAAATTGAACAGAGGGTTGCGTATTCCTGATTGACAGAAGGGTGAATCCGGTACTAAAATGCGTTATCGATAACGCACATATTAAATCCAGCAGGATGAGTTGTAAAGGGGAAATTTCATGGATATTAAAAAACAGATTGAGACAGGACAAACCGCACTGGGGATAGAGCTGGGTTCTACAAGAATTAAAGCGGTTCTCATCAACCAGGACAATAAGCCGATCGCCTCGGGCGGACACGACTGGGAAAACTCCCTCATTGATGGAGTCTGGACCTATAACCTGGATGATGTCTGGACGGGTGTTCAGGATTCTTTCAGCAACCTGAAAAAAGATGTTCTGAAAAAGTATGGAGTCTCCCTGAAAAATGTGAAGGCCATCGGATTCAGCGGCATGATGCATGGATATATTGTGGTTGACAAGGAAGACAGACAACTGACTCCCTTCAGGACCTGGCGGAACAATTTCACCAGTGAAGCCTCTGCCCTGCTTACGGATCTTTTTAAATACAATATCCCCCAGAGATGGAGCATTGCTCACCTCTATCAGGCCATCTTGAATAAAGAGAAGCATGTTTCAGAAATAGCTCATCTGACGACCCTGGCAGGCTACATTCATTGGAAACTGACGGATGAGAAAGTCATGGGGGTAGGAGAGGCTTCCGGAATGTTTCCCATTGATCTGGCAACAAAAGAGTTTGATGAAAATCTGATGGACCGTTTCGACACCCTCGTCGGCGACCGGGGATTTAAATGGAAGCTGAAAGAGATCCTCCCCAAGGTTCTTGTTGCAGGAACCAAGGCAGGAAGCCTGACCAAAGAAGGCGCCCTCCTCCTGGATACCAGTGGAGAACTGGCTGCAGGCATTCCTCTCTGTCCTCCCGAAGGAGATGCGGGAACAGGGATGGTGGCAACCAACAGCGTCGCCGTCAGAACAGGAAATGTTTCCGCCGGTACATCCGTGTTTGCCATGCTGGTTCTGGAAAAAGCCCTTTCTAAAGTTCATCCTGAGATCGATATGGTGACCACACCCGACGGTTTCCTTGTAGGCATGGCCCACTCCAATAACTGCACCTCCGATTACGATGCATGGATTTCTCTTCTGGGTGATGCAGCACAGGCCCTGGGTGCAGAAGTTACTGTTCCGGTACTCTACGATACACTCCTGGGACTGGCCCTCAAGGCTGATCCTGATTGCGGTGGGCTTTTGGCCTACGGCTATATTTCGGGAGAACACATGACCGGCTTCAGTGAAGGCCGACCACTCTTTGCCCGATCCAATGACAGTAACTTCACCCTCCCCAATTTTATCAGAACTCATCTGTTCACCGCCCTCTGTGCCTTGAAAACAGGATTGAATATTCTGATTGAGGATGAAAAGGTTGTCGTAGACGAGATCCGGGGACACGGCGGTTTTTTCAAAACAGCCGAAGTCGGCCAGAAGATCATGGCCGCAGCCACGAATACTCCCATCTCCATTCTTGAGACTGCCGGTGAAGGAGGTGCCTGGGGCATTGCCCTTCTGGCGGCCTTTATGGCTCAGAAAGAAAAATCGACTCTTCCTGATTTCCTTAATGATGTTTTCAAGGATAGCATGGGAGAGGCAGTCAAACCCGATCCTTCAGATGTGAAGGGATTCAATGCCTTTTTTGAACGATATCATAAAGGCTTGCCTCTGGAAAAAGCGGCTGTAGAGTATCTGGACTAAACCTTGTCATCAGGAGCAGGGAGATCAATATCAACCTGCTCCGGATTCAGCTCTTCTTTCACATAGCGGGTGAAAGCACCGCTGTGTATGAAAATATCAAAAATATCTTTGTCAATATGCCCGTCTTTAACCATCCCCTTCATAATCATCATGGCTTTGGAGAGTTTCATGGGTTCCCGGTAGGGTCTGTCCATGGCGGTGAGAGCCTCAAAAATATCAGCCACAGTGATGATTCTGGCCTGGAGTGGAATCTGATCAGCAGTCAGACCCAGAGGATAACCCGATCCGTCGAGCTTCTCATGATGCATGGAAGCAAACTCTCCGATCCTGGACAAATGACGGGGAAAGGGCAGTTCTCCAAGAATCTGCCGGGTCATCTGAGCATGATGTTCAATCTGCGTCCTTTCTTCCGCATTCAGATTCCCCTTGCGTATGGAGAGATTATACAGTTCTTCGACCGTCAGAAAAGGATACTCTGAATCCTTATATGTATAGGTTTTCCGGCTGATCTCTTTCAATTGCGCCAGCTTATCATCGCTCAGGTACTCTGGGCTGGTATTACAATTCTTCAAAAACTCAAACTCTGTTTCCAGTACCTGAGGATCAAACTGGGGGGCAGAAGCACCACCGATGGAACCTATCATCTGATACCGGGATTCAATGATCTCGATGCGGTCCTGCATGCCCTCAAGTTTAGTCCTCTTATCCATCACACTTTCGGGAGTCGTAATCTTACCAATATCATGCATCCAGGCGGCCAGACGCAGTTCTTCCATTTCCTCATCATTTAAACTTACTGCCCCGTATTTCCCCTGGGTATTCTTGTTCAGAGCACCGGCAATGAGCATGGTCAGGGTCACCACACGCCTGATATGGCCGCCTGTATAGGCTGACTTTTCATCAATAGCCGCGGCAATACTGCGAATAAAGGCATTAAACAGATCTTCCAGGTTATCGTTCAGCAGCCTATTGGTCAGAGCAACCGCGGCCTGGGAAGCAAGGGAGATGATCAGACTTTCAGAAAAAACTGAAAAATTCTGAACCTCACTCAGGTCATGATTCCGGGCATTGATCAACTGAATGACTCCGATCAGCTCCCCCGACATATGCTTCATGGGAATGACCAGCATGGATTGGGACCGGTAATTGTTCAGTCTGTCATATTCCACAACGCCGGAAAAATCAAAATCATCTCCCGCTTCATAGACATTGGAGATATTGATGACCTCTCCCGTGACGGCAGCATAGGAGGACACATTGCTGGTGTTAGGTTTTCCATTCCTGGACAGGGGTACGGAAGGCAGACTGATTGGAGCCCCTCTGGAACCTCCCAGGCGGAGATTCATGGTTTCATTGTGCATGATTGAAAAATCAAGCTGGTTCTTTTCCGGATCATAGAGATACAGGGTACCACCGTCTGCCTTAGTCAGATTTTCGGCTTCATCCAGTATCAGTTCCATCAGTTTGTTCACATCCCGTTCAGTCGACAAGGCCAGGCCAACTTCGGCAAAAGCCTTATATCCACTTTCACTCTCCCGTAAAAAATCGACCCTGCTTTTTAGTTCATGATTAGCCTCGGTAAGTTTCATTCTCAGATCATTATAGGTGCCGGACAACAGGGAAAACTCATCATCCGTATCCAGGTCAATCTTTTCAAACCTGTCAAAATCCAAAGATTTCATGGAATCTATCAGAACTTCCAGGGGGTGAATAATCCGCTTATTGAAACGGCTTTGAAATACAAAAAAGAGAAACAGAATAATGGTAAGAATAAAAAGAATAATGAAGAAAAAAATAGTATTCCTTGTTCGGATGACGGGAGATCTGTCATGGATCAACAGTACCGCATAATGGGCATTCCCTTTCACACTCCCCGAGAGGGCAACAGGAGCAAAATAAATATTCTGAGCACCATCGGGAAATTTGACGTTTTCGTAAAAGCCATGTTCACCTGCAATGCCTCTTACCACAGCCTCCCCGATTTCAGGAGGCCAGTCAATGTCATGTTCATCCAGATCCAGATAACCATCATTGTTTAATCCCCTTGACTCATCCCGGAGCACAGACCTTGTCATAGTCGTAAGATTGTAAATCTCCGATATAATACTGCTGTCGGGATGGGCAATGACGACACCGTCCATGTCCGTCACAATGGCGTACATATCATCCAGAATAATAAAGGATTCGACAATGTCCTGAAGCTTCTGAAAATTGATATCCATACCCATAATGCCAACAAAGCTTCCTTCATCCATGATCGGATGAAACACAGAGGCCACAGGTTTGGCCCCTGTTAAAGAGTAATAGGAATGCGACAGAAATGAGCGGTAATCCTGGTTGACTGCCATTTCTTTAAACCACCAGCGGTCGGCTCTTCGTCCAAGAGATCCAAAGGACCGGGCTGTCTGATCACCCTGGCTGTCCTGAACGAAGAAAAGCTCCACAAAATCATACTGTTTCTGGATTTGATCAAGCAGTGGCAATCCGGATGTATCGATCGGAGAAGATTGTGTATCATACAGAAGGTTATAGGCTTTACTGCGCCTGTCCCAATCGGGATCTGCATTTATTATAGTATTCCTGATTTCAGGATTCAGGGAGAGTTGATAATTAATGGTTACTGCATGATCCAGAAATCCTCTGATATTCTCGGCAAGACCCTGCAGCTGAATTTGATCTTTCTCATGCATCTCCTTCCCCTCACGAATAAGGAGATAGATAGTAATGGACATAGATGAGAAAAAAACCGAGAGAGCGACCGAGAATATAAGCAGGATATTCAACCTGCGGGAGACTTTACTCATACACTAGTTTCGGACATTGCCCCGATAACTTTCAAGCATTTTTTCAAGGCGCCCCGAAAAGGGGTAAATTCCCTTATAAAGATCAGGACTTTCCGGTCCTTACCAGTCTATAGGAAAATAATCCTTAAGAAACTTTCCGCACCAATGGGTTCCTCTGGTGATTCCATCAAAGAATGGATCGCAGACCCGGGCGGCTCCATCCACAATGTCCAGGGGGGGTTGAAAGTCATGGAG
>NZ_JAQIBL010000292.1 GCF_027859075.1 Oceanispirochaeta sp.
TGAACTGGATATTTACAGAAAACTGGATGTTGATAAGATTGTCTGGCTCGGAATTCCTTATAAGGGCGTCGTCCTGAAAGACCCGAATGAGCATCAGGAAGTGAATCATTGGGGTGTCAGATTTGAAGAGATCGAGGCGAATGAGGGCGTTGCCTATGGCGAGGTAAGTTTCAATCCCTTAAAAGATATGAATTCTATTGAGGATCTGGAACAGTATCCCTGGCCTGACCCTGATGACTTTGACTATGAAACCGCTGCCAGGGAAGCAAATAAGCTGGCCCGAGACTTTGTAACTTTAGGACCCTTGATATCTTTGTTTGAAGTGTATTGTCAGATGCGGGGACTGGAACAGGCTCTGATGGACACGGTGATAGCCCCTGATTTCCTTCACAAGGCACTGGGATTTATAGCGGACTCCCAGGGAGAGATGGTACGGCGATTTCTTAAAGCAGCCGATGGAGCCATCGACCTTGTCTTTATCAGTGATGATATGGGCTCCCAGAACAGCCTTCTCATGTCACCGGATTCATTTGATGAATTTATATTTCCCCATCTTAAAAAATGGTGCGACATGGTTCACTCCTACGGAGCCCGAACATTCTTCCATACAGACGGAGCGTCAGAACCTATCATCCCAAGACTGATAGAGGCCGGTGTAGATGTACTCAACCCGATACAGCATGTCTGTCCAGGTATGGAATGTACATCCCTTAAAGAAAAATACGGAGATAAAATCATCTTTCACGGCGGTGTTGAAAATCAGAAGATCCTCCCCTTCGGCAGTGCCTCGGAAGTTGTTTCCGAAACAAAACTCTGCCTGAATGAACTTGGCCCCGAGGGATATATCCCCTGTTCATGTCATTTTGCACAGGCCGGCACACCAGAAGAAAATATCATAGCTTTGTTGGATACCGTTAAAAATCATAGAATTTCCTGATGAGAGATCCCTCTGGTGAAACCACGGGAGAGAGACTGCATGTCCTGAGGCACCATCAGGAGCATTACAAAAAATCAAATTGTACTGCATAATTATTGACACAATAATTATTGTGCCTCATCATAGAATGATGTCAACAATAAAAAGCAGCAAAAAATATATACAGATTGCAGAAATGATCCTTGAAGAGATACATAAAGGGAAGTGGAAGGAAGGAGATGCAATTCCCACCGTCAGAACTCTTGCTGAAATGTACAACGTCAGTCCTCAGACTGCCAACAAAGCAACAACCCACCTTGCCGGAATGGGAATAATTGCCTCAAGACAGGGATCAGGTTCTATCTTAACAGGCAAAAAAAGCATCACCACAGGCCCAAAAATCCCGATGCTCATAGACAAGGCAAGATCATCCTATCTTCGGGGGGAAAATACTGCGGTCGGTTATCACGGAAAAGAACTGTATCTGAATTATCTTCATGCCATGAATGAGGAGGGAGCAGAACCCGTTTTGATTGTATACAACAAAGGGGAGACAGAGATCTCAGAAGAGACTAGAGGTATTCTGGAGAGTTGTAAAGGTGTCCTGATACAAGGATCTCTTCCCTCGTGCTATCTGGATTATCTGGAAAAAAACGACATTCCCTCTGTGGTTATCAATAGAGTCTTGGATCAAAATTTGAAAGGGAGATTTGGTTCGGTCATAATGGATTGCAGCGGCCTGGAGCAGTTATCCGCATATATGTCCAGTTTGGGACATAAAAAGTACCTGTATGCCTTTTCCAATGAATTTGAAATGACAACTGTTTATGACCACCGACGTACCGTAATACAGAAAAGCCTTAATGGAAACTGCAGAATACCACAACCTGAAATCACGGACTTTACTTTCTCTCCTGGATCCAATGAAGATGCAGAGAAACTGAAGGATCTTATCGTTGAGGGATTCACAGCCATCTTTTGCTTCAATGACATATGCGCCCTCCGGATATACGACCTTCTTCACCAGATGGAGATAAGAATTCCTGAGGAAGTATCTGTCTGCGGCTTTGATGATCTGTTTATGGCCGAGATGGCAGCACCCCCTTTGACTACGGTCAAAGTAGACAGAAATCTACTACTAAGCAGTTCTCTCGTACTTTTAAAAGAAATCATGACCATGTCAACTCCCTGTTCAATTACAAACTCCTGCAGGACAGAACTTGTCATCAGACGATCCTGCTGGCAGAAACCCGCATAATCCCGGAAAACAAAAGCAGGCCCCGAGCCCCTAGAAAGAACCATCGAGAAGATTGTATTGCACAATTGTTTGCTTTATAAGTTGACAAATCATCACAATGTGATATTCTTGGTTTATGCAGAAGCAAAAAATCAAAAATAAAAGTCTTGTGAATCACCGGGAACTGTGGATTATGCTGATTCCAGTACTCCTGTACTTCCTTCTATTCAAATACCTGCCAATGGGGGGCGTTATTATTGCACTGCAGCGATACAGCCCCTTTAAAGGAGTTCTTGGTAGTCCCTGGGTTGGTCTTGAATACTTTCGCCAGTTTTTCACTTCCATTTACTTTGGAAGGGTTCTAAAAAATACTCTGATGATCGGTTTATTCGATCTTGTATTCGGGTTTCCAGCTCCGATCATCTTAGCACTCCTTCTAAACGGATTAAGGAATAAATCCTTTAAGAAGATAACTCAGACTGTGACACTGCTCCCCCACTTTGTTTCTTATGTGGTTGTCGCAGGAATAGCACTGAATATGCTGTCACCCAGCACAGGAGTCATAAATGCCTTCCGCGTAAAACTTGGGCTTGAAAGCATCTATTTCATGCAGGAGTCAAAGTATTTCTGGGGGATTTTCACCACCATGCGGATAATAAAAGAATCGGGATTTTCTGCCATTATATATCTAGCGGCTCTTTCATCGATTGATCCGACCCTCTACGAAGCAGCTCGCTGTGACGGAGCGAGCCGTCCTCAGCAACTCAAATACGTTACATTACCCGGAATTATCCCAACCATCATCATCATGTTCATCATTAAAGTAGGAAAAATCATCAGTATAAGCTTTGAACAGGTTCTATTGCTTCAAAATGACGTCATCCTTGATACATCCGAGGTTATCAGCACTCTTGTCTACAGGAGAGGTCTGGTAAACGCCGATTACAGTTACGCCACAGCTGTTGGACTGTTTGAAACCTTTGTCGCTCTGGTTCTTGTTCTCTCATCCAACGCCCTTGCAAGGAGAATGAAAAGTGAATCATACCTCTGGTAGTAAAACTAACCAGAAGATGGAAATCTTCTGGACCACACTGATTGTTGTAACCATTATCGCAGTCTGTCTGATCATGTTATATCCCTTTTTATTTACTCTTTCGGCTTCTGTTTCTGATCCTAAATCGGTCATACGAAATCAGGTTAGCTTTTTCCCGAAAGGCCCCTTGAGTTTTGAGGGCTATAAAATACTGTTTAAGAATGAAAGGATCTGGCAGGGATATGCCAATACAATATTTTATACGATTGTCGGAACCATGGTGAACCTTGCCTTAACCATCCTGGCAGCCTATCCCATGTCCCGAGTAGGATTTCAGGGCTACAGATTCATCAATATATTTGTTGCCCTGACAATGTTTATTTCAGCCACTGGGATGATGATCCCCTTGTACCTGGTCGTACGGGGCATGAAGCTTTTAGACTCAAGACTGGCGATACTGATCGTATTCGGAGCCTTCCCCTATTACATCATACTGCTGCGGTCTTTTTTCCAGCAGATGCCGGAAGAGATGTTTGAAGCCGCCCGTCTGGATGGGGCCAGTGAGTTTACACTCCTCCTTAAAATTGTCCTGCCTCTTTCGGGTGCCGCCCTGGCTACTATCGGACTCTATTATGGAATCAACAGATGGAATGGCTATTTCTGGGCCATGATTTTCCTGAGGGATGAAACAAAGCATCCACTTCAGGTTGTGTTGAGAGAACTGATTGTCCTGGCAGCCATGGGAGAAGAGATGGATGCCAGCCTGAAGCGCAGTAATACAAATGCAGAGGTTATAAAATACGGTGCTATTGTATTAGCCACTCTTCCCATTGCAGTCATCTATCCCTTTATACAGAAGTACTTTGTAAAGGGAGCGGCCCTTGGATCAGTAAAGGGATAAAGGGGATATCAACATCTCGTCAATCCCCGTCAATCATGGAAAACACCGAATTTGTTCGGGTTTTTATATATTCCCGGGTATGAACCCGGAAAAGGAGTACCCTATGAAAAGATTATTACTAATGCCTTTGCTTATGGTTTTAACAATCGGGTTTTTGAGTGCAGCCGGAGGGCAGGATAATGCAAGTTCTTCTGACAGTTCTTCTGACGGTAAGGTAAAACTAGAAGTTTGGGCTGCCAAAGCGGCAGAACTGCAGGTAGATACTGAATCTCTTGCGAACTGGAAAGCGATTGAAGACGCCACCGGTGTAGAACTAAACTGGGATTTAATAGGTACAGAAGTTAAAGATGAACAATTCAATCTTATAATGACCTCAGGCGATCTGCCGGATGTAATGGCATACTATGAAGGGAAATCAGGATTCAGCTCTGTCAATAGATTCGGAATAGAAGGAGCCTTTCTTCCTCTTGAAGACCTGATCAAAGAAAATGCCCCAAACCTCAAAGCGGCACTGCTGGATGATCCCAAGGTAAGAGAGACAATTCTGGCTTCCGACGGCAATATTTACTATATCCCCATGCTCTCCGCTTTGAATGCAGCAAGAGGCTGGTACATTCGTTATGACTGGCTGGAAGCAGTTGGAAAAGAAGTGCCCACCAATACTGAAGAGCTCTATGATGTTCTTGTGGCCTTTAAAAATGAAGATCCAAACGGCAACGGAGAAGCCGATGAAATACCCATGATCTTCAGGCGCCGCGGGGATGATGCCTTCTACAACCTGGGAGCCCTGGCATACGCTTTTGATGCCGATCCAGACTGGGTTATCAGAAATGGTAAGGTTGCATTCGGACCATCCGAAACACAGTACCTTGATTACCTGAACTATATTGCCAGGCTCTATAAAGAAGATCTTATCGATGAAGAAATTCTGACCCGTGCAGGAAATCCCAGAAATGACTTGATGGGTAAAAATATGGCAGGGGCCATTCATGACTGGTTTGCCTCAACCGCAGGACTAAACGACTCTCTTGCTGATGAAATACCCGGTTTTAGCCTACGCCATATGGCTCCTCCTGTAGGAACAGTAAAAAAACCTTTCACCAGAATTCAGATGAGTAAGGTTCGTGGAGACGGAGGATGGTCCATTTCCCATTCAAATCCAGATCCCGTTGCTACAATTAAAATGATGGACTTTCTGTTCAGTGCTGAAGGCAGCAAACTTGTGAACTTCGGTGTTGAAAATGATACATACACTGTTAAAGGTGGAAAGCCTGTTTACACCAAAAAAATCACATCTAACCCGGACACAGGATTCCATGAATCACTGGTGACAAATGGAATGCAGTGGAAAATCGGTATGCAGCAGGACATCGAATACGAAAAACAGTTTGCCAATGTTATCGCAACAGAAGCCCGTATAGATTATATGGAAAACTACATCATTGAAGAGTTCCCTGTTCTCAGTTTTACAGAAGAAGAACAGATGGTGATCGATGATAAATACAGTCAAATTAAACTCTATTCAGCAGAAATGACTGCCAGAGCCCTGGTAGGAGCTATTGCTCCTTCTGATTTTCAAAAGACATTTAATGAGTTAAATAATATGAGCCTGAATGAAGTCACAAAGATTTATCAGACTGCTTACGATAGAAAATTTAAATAACCTCCTCTGGTCTCCCCGCTGATGACAAGATGGCGGGGAGATATTTTCAAATTATGATTTAAGCCAACTCAGAACAGGACGACCGCATTTTCAGGTGACCATTTATAGATAAGGAATGCAGAAGTGAAAAACAAAAATTTGCCGAACAGCAAGGATCTTGATGAAATGATCAGTAAGATACTTTCTGTCATGGATCGGACCATAACAATTCATGGAAACCGTCGTCCTGAGATAGGCAGAAAAACACCGGACAAAGGCTGGCATTATACAGAGCCCCACTACTGGACGGAAGCATTCTGGCCCGGACAGTTATGGCTGGCCTATGATCACACTAAAGATAAGCGCTTCCTGACGGCTGCCCGCAGGCATACACCGGCATTTCAGAAAATGCTCGCGACACCGGAGTGGCTCCACCATGATGTGGGTTTTTTGTTTCTGATGAGTTCAGTCACGGACTTTTCCCTGACCAGGGATCAGGCAGCCCGGGCCAGAGCCTTGAGAGCGGCAGATGTGCTGAGAAGCCGTTTCCAATGGCATGGCCGTTATATCCTAGCCTGGAATCCAAAGCCGGAGAATGATGCCTGGAATAAAGTAGCCAGCGGTAAGATGATCATCGACTCGATGGAAAACATTTCTTTGCTGTACTGGGCCGCAAGAGAGAGCGGTGAAACAGCCTATACTGATATAGCCACAGAACATGCACTGACAATGCAGAAGCATATAATAAGGGACGATGGAAGCACCTACCACTGCTTTAACTTTGATCCTGTAACCGGGAAACCTGCCGGAGGCGATACCCATCAGGGCTGGAACATAGAGTCCTGTTGGAGCCGGGGACAAGCATGGGCAGTTCATGGCTTTTGCCAGACCTACTTGAATACAAAAAAGAGAGAGTTTTTGGAGACAGCCTGCAGATTGGCAGATTATGTCATCCTGAACCTTCCTGAAGATAAAGTCCCCCTCTGGGATTTCAAGATTCCTCCGGAAGCACCCCAGGTCAGAGACTCTTCCGCCGGGGCCATTATTTGTTCCGGATTACTCAGCATAGCTCAGGCACTTAAGCCGATAGACAAGGAAAAAGCCGATTACTACTGGAAAGCGGGAATGGAAATGCTCAGCGGTCTGAAAAAATGCTGTGATATCTGTGATGATCCTGAGGCTCAGGGCTTTTTAGGCCAGGGAGCCAGTCATGCCAAAAAGGGGTCCTACTGGTCCTCTGCTATGCTCCCTTACGGAGATTATTATTACCTTGAAGCGATTTTGAGAGCCCGGGGAAAAAGCGATTTTATATGGACCTGATGCATGTTAGAAATTGAGAATACCACTGATTTAAATGAGAATTGGGACTTTCACAAAGGGGACCTGGGGGGTATCTGGGAATCAATCAGACCCGTTCAGGCAGGAGATCCTGAGGATTCCCTACTATGGGAGCATGCCTCCCTACCCCACTGTTTTAATGGAGCCGACTCGGTAAATTCACGAGTTCCCTATTACCAGGGTTATGGCTGGTACCGAAAAGACATACACCCTGTCAATCCTTTTCCCAATGGCCGGGTCATCCTACACTTTGAAGGGGCCGGACAGGTCAGCGAAGTATACATTGATGACAGAAAAGTAGCTTTTCATAAGGGAGGTTACGATGAGTGGTCTGTGGATATCACAGATTTTCTGAGTCGTGAAGAACAAGCCCCGGTGAGACTGTCTATCCGCTGCAGCAATGCAAGAGATCTTCAAATTATTCCCTCGAATCTTTCTGATTTTAATATTTATGGAGGTCTATACCGTAAGGTTAAACTCATATATCAGCCCAGTATCTATGTAGAATCGTTAATTCTGACTCCCCGGGTCATTGAAAAAGGGGAGGCCGCAGAGCTCACTCTGTCAGCCGATCTGAGTCAATCGACTGACAGAGTAAAGGCAGTTCTGGAGATCAGAGATCCCCATGGGCGTTGCCTGATATCGGAACCTTTAGAATCACTGCGGGACAAGATTCAATTCAAGACCATCCTGAAAAAACCTGAACTATGGAGTCCTGAGAATCCTAATCTCTATAGCTGCCTTTTGACCATCAGCCTGGAGGGAGAACCAAAGTCACAGGTCTATAAAGATCTGTTTGGCTGCCGTTATTACAGCTTTGAAAAGCATGGTCCTTTTTTTCTGAACGGCAGAAGACTCCTCCTGAAAGGAACCCATAGACATGAGGATCATGCGGGTATGGCAGCAGCCATGCCGGATCATCTTATAGAAAAAGAGATGAAGATGATAAAATCTATGGGTGCAAATTTTATTCGTCTGGGTCATTACCAGCAGTCAAGACAAGTGCTTCAACTCTGCGACAGCCTGGGGCTCCTGGTCTGGGAAGAGATTCCCTGGTGCCGGGGCGGCCTGGGAGGAGCCGAATATCAGAAGATGAGTCATAAACTGCTTGAAAATATGATTATGCAGCACTACAACCACAGCTCTGTTATTCTATGGGGATTAGGCAATGAAAATGACTGGCCCGGAGATTTCCCTGACTTTAATAAAATAGAAATTCAAAACTTTATGAGACAGCTCCATGAAAAGGCTCATAAATTGGATGATACAAGACTGACATCTATTAGACGATGTGATTTCTGCAAAGAGATACCCGATGTCTATTCCCCTTCGATCTGGGCGGGGTGGTATAGAGGGCATTACAGAGAATATAAACAAGCCACTTTAGAACACATTAAAGAAGTGGACCATTTTTTGCATGTTGAATGGGGTGCATCAAGTCATGCCGGGCGATTCTCTGAAGATCCCTACGAAGGTCTTGAAAACCTTCAAACCGGTGTAGGAACTGATGAACGGGGCTGCGATGCCTCTCTGTATGGCGGGATAGCGCGAGTCTCAAAAGATGGCAGCTGGTCGGAAAACTACGCCTGTGATCTATTTGACTGGACCCTGAAAGAACAGGAAACAATGCCCGAGTTAAGCGGTACTGCTTTCTGGCCCTTCAAAGATTTCGCCACCCCCTTAAGACCGAAAAACCCTATCCCCTATGTCAATCAGAAGGGAGTTGTAGAGAGAGATCTGACACCCAAAGAGGCCTTCTATGTCGTGCAGTCCTATTGGTCGGATGAACCGATGATCCGGATTTTTGGTCATAAATGGTCTGACCGATGGGGAAAAGATGGAGAGCTCAAAGAGTTCCGAGTCTATTCTAATTGCAATGGAGTGGAATTATTCCTGAACAATCAAAGTCTGGGTGTAAAAAAAAGAGACTCCCGGGACTTCCCGGCAGCCGGTCTGCGCTGGCAGGCAGAGTTAAGCTTTGGAAGACAGACTCTGAGAGCCGTTGCTCAGGGCGACAATATTGAAGACACATTGGAGTTTCATTATCACGGTGATGACTGGGAAAGCCCTTCAACACTCCAGGTTTCTCAATTACAAAGAGATGGCCGGGAAGTCAGCATCACTATTCAGGTTCTTGATGAGAAGGGGGAAATTTGCCTGGACTTCGAAGAATATGTAAAATTCTCTCTGGCAGGGGACGGTCAGTTAATGGATAATCTCGGAACCTCTCAAGGTTCGTCAAAAGTCCAGATGTGTAACGGAAAATCGGGAATCAAGATTCAAGCAGAGGAAAATTCGGCTATTCTGGCTGCCATCTGTGAAAAGATCCCCCCTTTGTTCATTAAAATATGATTGATTAAGGAATACAAATGGAAGTGAATTTCGAGTTCCTCACAATTGATGAAGGAAAGCAGAATCTACTGAAAGCTGATACAGAAAGTGGAAAAATACACTGGACAAAATCACTGGCAGACTATCCGACAGCCAGGGCCATGCAGAGACTGAACGACGATAGAGTCCTCATGGGTTACAGCAGGGGATACTGTATTATTGAGATCAGCACCGGAAAGATCATCAAAGACTGTGCCCGTTGGAGAAATGTGACTTCCGCCTATAGAAATCCCGATGAGACCACTCTCATCACGGGACTGAACCTGGAAGATCAAATGGGGGTATGCGTTATTACCCTCGATCAAAATGATGAGGTACTAACGACTCAATCCTGCGAAGGTGACTACGTCAGGCTCATGACTGTGTCTGAGAACAGATATCTTCTCTCCACTAATGATCATATTATGATCTGCAATAATAAACTGAAGACACAAAGCATACTCAGGGCAGAAGGCTTTCTTCATGCCTGGAAAAGTATAGTCTGTCCTGATGGATCAATTCTTGTGTCTGCAGGATATGGAGCCTTTATGGCAAAATTTAATGAAAAAGGCGTGCTCCAATCCACATTCGGCAGAGCCGATGAGCTACCTCCTGAAGTGAAACCAAATTTCTATGCCAGCTTCTGCAGAATAAATGACGGCTCCATTCTTCTTGCCAACTGGCAGGGACACGGGGTAAAAAACGGGAGTAAGGGAAGGCAGCTAATCCGATTCAATTCAAATGGTACATACCTGAATAGCTGGTCGTTTCCTGATGATATTTCGTCAATGCAGGGATTATTGATTCTCTAAAAAGGCGGAACGTTTCTGCTCCCCCTGGCTGAAAGCGAACTATCTGGAACTGTCAATGTAAGCCCTCTTCAATTTACTGAACAGGATTTCCAGGACAAACAGAATGACCTGCTTTCCCGATATACTGCGGATAAGAAATTCCTGATACTGGAGATCACCGAATCATCAGCAGCGGCTGCCCTAGTGTTATATAAAAAGAAGTTGTCTGTCCATTTTTAACTTATATTTACATACTGTCATGACTCATCTATCTTATTCTCTATGAAAACAATTAAATTTATATTTACTCTCATCCTTATTTGTCAGTCTTTTTTATGGGGAAGCGGTTCCCAGGATACATCCGATTCGATTTATAAAGAAAAAACAGAGAGTCCCATTATAATTCATGACTCCCTGGGAAGAAGGGTAGTCCTCCCGGAAATTCCTCAAAGAATTGTTCAGACAGGATCCTCCGCCTTTCTTATGAATGATGCCATCTATTTGTTTCCTGAAGCAGGTGAACGTGTCGTAGCCATGTCAGACAGCAATCAGAAGCGGGGATATTTCCTTCCCGTCCTGGATCCGGAATATGATAAAAAGATCATACTGCCCCGTACGATTAATATCGAAGAGATAATGGCAGCATCTCCGGATCTGGTTCTAATGAAAGATTTTCTATTCAGTAAATATGATAAGGAATTCCAGAAAGTAGGGATTCCTGTCATCTATCTGAACCTGGAATCGCCTGAAGCCTGGAATGCTGATCTTGAAATTCTTGGACAAATATTCGGCAATCAGGAAAGAGCTGAAGAGCTGCAAAAACTCTTTTCTGATTACACAATGAAGGTTCTCCGTCCTCTTGAGAGGCTGAAACCGGAAGAAAAGAAGAGAAACCTCATCCTCTATTACTCCGAGAAAGACGGAACCGGGGCATTCCAGGTCCCCCCTTTGTCCTATATCCAGACCAGAATGGTGGAAATGTCAGGGTCAGAACCCGTCTGGGTGAAAGCGGATCTGGGTAAAACATGGACAAAGGTTGGATTTGAACAGATTGCAGCCTGGGACCCTGATCAGATCTTTTTGATTTCCTATAGGAGTCCTGTCTCAGAAGTCCTGGAGATCATAGAGGACAGCCCGTATTGGCAGGAATTACGTGCCTATAAAGAAGGGGAGATACATCCTTTCCCCATGGATTTTCATAGCTGGGATCAACCGGATCCACGATGGCTGATCGGCCTGCAATGGATGGCGTCAATTTCACATCCAGAGTTTTTTCCAGATCTGGATATGAATAAAACAGCTGAAAAATTCTTTGCCGATTTCTATAACATCTCCGCAGAGGATTACCGCAGTAAGATCAATCCCGTCCTGGAAGGGATTGAATAGACTTGTGGAGAAAAACATGCCTGTCTGGATTAAGAACCTTCTGCTGATCTTATTATTGACAGTCCTGGTGGTCGGCTCCCTACTGCTGGGTCGTTATCCAGAGCCGGGTTTTATAAATTTCCAAAGCATTCGCACTGATCCCATAGCTCAGAATATCATTCTGAATCTACGGCTTCCCCGCATAATAACAGCTGTGATTTTGGGAAGTACACTGGCGCTGACAGGACTGGTATTTCAGACAATTCTTGGAAACCCCCTTGTAGAAGCGGGATTTTTGGGAATTTCCCAGGGAGCAGCCTTCGGAGCGGCACTAATGATAATCCTTAATGTGAAAATTCCAATGGCCATCACCCTTTCGGCAGCAGCCTTCTCTTTAGCGGCCCTGGGGCTCACATGGTCCCTGGCCAGGGCGATCCGTTTCGGTGGCTGGATCATCCGTTTGATTCTGGCCGGAATAATCATCTCGGCGGTGTTCTCTTCGGGACTTGGGATTTTAAAATATCTGGCAGATCCGAGAAGCCAGCTTCAGGAGATAACCTTTTGGTTGATGGGAGGGCTGTCCGGGATAGGATGGACAGAACTGAAATACATGATTCCCTTTACAATCCCGGCCCTTTTCCTGATTTTCCTGTTGCGCTGGCGGCTGAATCTTCTCTCCATGGGAGATCGGACAGCCCACTCAATGGGGATGTCTCCGGTTCTGGAGAAGAATTTTTTTCTGCTGATTGCGGTCCTTGCGACTGCAGCAGTGGTTTCCTATTGTGGTATTATCGGTTGGATCGGCCTGATCATTCCCCATATCGCCAGGAGAATATCCGGGAGCGATACATCGAAATCCGTTCCAACAGCAATTTTGACAGGGGGAATCTTTGCTCTTATTTGCGATGATGCGGCACGAACGGTCAGCACAGGAGAAATTCCTCTTGGAATACTGACCTCCCTTTCAGGAGCCCTGATTTTTACTCTTCTTATGGTTTTTTCACCCAGAAGGAAGCATATATGAAGAGGTTCGAATGAGTCATATCATGGAATTCCGGAATGTCAGATTTAATTGGCACCGAAAAGATTCTCCCCTCTTCCCCTCTCTGGATATGCAGGTACCCGCAGGAATAGCAACGGCTCTATTAGGACCCAACGGAGCAGGGAAAACGACCATTATGGATCTGTCTCTAGGGTGGCGTACTCCACAAAGCGGTGAGATCCTGCTCCAGGAATATCCCATCAATCAGTGGAGTCATAGAAAAAGAGGACAGTTTATGGCCCTGGTCCCTCAGGATGAAATTATTCAATTCGATTATTCTGTTCTGGAATATATTCTTCTGGGACGAAGCCCCTACCTCCCGCCCCTTGGAAATCCGGGCCAGGAGGATAGAAGAATCGCTCTGGAAGCTCTGGAGGAGGCAGGAATTGATCATCTTGTCAAAAGGAAAGTATCCCGTCTAAGCGGAGGAGAACGGCAGCTGGTTCTACTGGCAAGAGCACTGACCCAGCAGCCTAAACTATTGCTCCTGGACGAACCGGCGTCCCACCTTGACCTGCATAACAGGGAAAAGATTCTTCATATATTGGAAAAACTGAAACAGAGGGGAATCAGCATTTTTTTTACATCCCACGATCCGGAACTTGTCATTCGTCTGGCTGACCATGCCATCCTTCTGAAAAATGGATCTGTGATTCAGTGTGGACCTTCAGAGAGTATTCTGAATGATGAAAATCTGACAGACCTCTACAACATTCCGGTAAAAATCGGAACGATAGAGGGACAAAGAGTTCTGATATGGGGGCAATCCCGAAGGGAACCCGGATGAACCACTATATCCTTACAGGAAAAAGAGAAGCCGGAAAGACCAGGTTTTGTCAGATCCTCTTTCGTGCAGCAGTTGCAAGGAAAATGACTGTGGCAGGCATTCTGACCCTGACCCAGAGAGAGGAAGACTTAAGGGCAGTAGACCTTTACACCGAAGAGAGCCGCCGCTTAGCAATTTTCAACAGAACATCCTTCTCAGTGGAGGCTCCCGGAGATGATAAAACATCTCGCACAAAACAATGGACCTTTGATGCAAGTACTCTCTCATGGGGAAACCAACGCATCAGAAAGGCCCCCTCTTCCAACTTATTTATCCTGGATGAAGCGGGAATCCTTGAATTTGAAAGGGATCAAGGATGGACAGCAGGAATGGCAAGGATGGATTCTCAGACTGATCACTGCAGTGTTGTTGTCGTTCGCCCTGAACTGATCAATCAAGCCAGGAAACGATGGAGCAATTCTGAAATTCTTTATATAGAAGAGCAGAAAAACCTCCGGGAAGAAGAATTCATTTCCCAGATTCTTGGAACTTGTTAGGGAGTATTCTTTCTATTTTCAATTTTATACTCTGTAAAAACAATTTAATCTTCAGCAGAGATTCAGGCAGACTGAGTACAAAATCGCTTAAATTGACCAGGTTAAACAAGACTTGGACTTAAAAACTATCATTCTAAGTCTAAGTCCGCCAGGTATTCAGGCAGACTTCGGACTTCTTCTCCTGTAGGATAGGTCTTCTCTCTATCCGGATAGGCAACAAGTTGCACTTTCACTGCATCGGCAATATGAGAGGAAAAATGCCTGAATCCAGGAGACAAATCGGTGTTGGACCGTTTAACTTCATATGCTGCTGCGATGCGGTCATCCATAGACAGTACAAAATCCAGCTCTTTACCGTCTTTTGTACGAAAATAGCAGAGACTACATCGTATACCAGCACCGTCTTCCAGAGAATGGGCATATTTTAAAAGAGAACATGCTGTTAGATTTTCAATTCTCATCCCTTCATCTTTAGCAAGCTGTCCCGTATCATAGAAATAATACTTAGGCTCTTTGAGAATAGACCGAGCAACATTTCTGTGCCATGGACGTACTGGAAAAATCACATACAGGTTCTCCAGAAGGAGGAGCCAGGATTTTACTGTTTTGGCATCTTTCTGCAAATCCCCGGCTAAAGAAGCATAAGAAACAGGAGATCCAACCCGGCTCCGAAGCATTTCCAGCAATGTTTCAATGCTCTGAATATCTGTAATCGCAGTTAAGTCGATCATATCCTGTCTCAGTATGACATCCAGATGAGACCTCTTCCAACGTGCATAAAAACGACTGCTATTTTCCAGAAAAGGTTCCGGAAATCCACCGACTTTCAGAATACGCTCCATTGCTTCACGAGGCTCCAAAAATGAGGAAGCTTCCTTAATATCCAATGGATGGAGGCGGTGGGAAAAATAGCGTCCTGCTAATGAATCTCCGACTTTACGGAATGCCTCCATGCGAGCGCTGCCGGTTACAACCAGAGCAGGAGGAATACCTTCGGTATCGTATATTCCTTTCAAAAACAGTTTCCATTGATCCATTTTGTGAAGTTCGTCAAAAATAATAAGCGGTTTTTTTCTGTCCCAAGTTTTCGATTTTAAAATAAGCCTTTGAGCAGGCTCGTCATAATTGAAATAATCGAACTCAGAACATAGCATTTTTGAAAGAATTGTTTTACCTGACTGCCGGGGCCCGGAAATCAGCACAATTTTTTTTTTCATATCTTCTAAGACTTGATTGGTAATAGAACGTTTCATATGACTATTCTACATCAGATTCCCGAATAGTCAAGACTTTTACGGAATTGACTCCTGAATAGTCGGGATATTATGTACACCTTAGTATGAAACATCCTAATGCTTTTTCAAATGCTCAGGATAGGTCTTCTCCAAGATATCAACTCCATTTTAAGAGCTGTGATGTTTCCTCTTCATCAATATCTGATAAGTAAAATACACAAGGGCGAGGGCATTGTCATAAATAAGAGAATCTTCCTGCCCTGAAAGCCCCTTCATCCTCAAAGCCTCTTCTTTTACAGCTTTTTCAAGGTGTTCAAACGGGTTTAACAAAGAGATTTCATTTTCGGTGGACTCCTCCAGGGAACAAAGGCAGAATTCTCCTATCTGAGCCCATTTCCTATCACGAAACCAGAGAACCAGGTTGCGGTGATTATTATAGAAAACGAGTAAATCTCTTGTTTGGTCCAGAAAGTCCCTCACACCATTGCCTTTACTCAGATTTTTAGAACTGTACACAGCCGAAAGAGATGGGGTCGACTCAAACAGATCAGCGGCAAGAGAATAGTAGGTTTGGCGGAAAATACCATCACTGAAGCTGCCGGCAGCAGTAAATATTTTTTCGAACACCGAACCGGTGGTATCCATATTTTTCAGCGCGATGAGATAATTGATTTTATCCATGGCTTGTTCAGCCTTATCAGCCAGAATACTAATTCGTTCTATCGATTGTACGTGACCGATTCTACCAAGTGATTTAGCCGCTGTAGAGCGGACCGCCGAATCGGGATCATCCAAAAGTGACAGCAGTACATGTTCCGAAGCCTCAGCTTCATAAGCTCCCAGGGCAAAGATGGCCTTGAGCTGATGGTAGGAGCCTGAGTCAGATGCTTCGCGAAGCAAATCCTCGAGAAGTTCGACCCGAGGATGGGAGAATAGAGATTTGATTGCCTCTCCTTTACTCGAAGACAGTGGAGATGAGATGATAGCCCTTAATTCTTCTGTGGCAATGGGAGCATCATTCTGGCTGATGGACATTATAACAGTTCGTTTTTTTACTGGATCATCGATAGCCTTATACTTTCCAATATAACTGTAGGCTCTCAATCCCTCCAGGGAAAAGAATATTGCTGCTGTTTCTTTTGCAGAGAGACTTCCCTTATCGATCAATCTCAAACTATAGAAAATAAGAAGAAGACTTAAAACGAGAGCAAAGAAAAAGAGAAAGCTGAAATTGTTGGGGAGACCCATTGTGGAACTCTGCCCCCAGTCAATGAGAACCCCTCCAAGAATACCACTGAAGAAGGAGAAGAAAGCCATAACAAAATTGATCATTGAATTATAACTGAATGATTCATTCTCAGGCATGGAATTCACAAGGACCCGCGCGACCAGTACATTCGTTGCCAAAAGGAAAAAATTAGAAAAGAAACCCAGGATGAAATAAGCAAAAATAGGCAAACTGCGGCCATTTGAAAGAGGCAGCAACATCCAGATGATATAAGATAAAGAGAGGAGAATATTGACACCTATCAAGAGTGGTCGGCTACCGATTCTATCAGCGAAAGTTCGTCCAAAAAGACCTGCCATTATATTGGCCAAAGCGATAACCAGTGTGTAGAGAAAGACAAAGTTGGCATCAAATCCTGCTTCCTTTCGAACAAATACAATTGTAAGTCCATTGACAACCATAACGGCAATGGACAACCATTTCAGCATCAGAGGGAAACGCTTTTCTTTACTTGATAGAGATTCTTTGAATATGACAAAGAGATTCCTCCCTTTCTCATATTCAACAGTCTCTCGGCAGGTCACCTTTTTCAGTTGATACGCCGCGGAACTATTGAGAATGACGCCAATGATCTGCAGAAGTAATATGCCTGCCACACCGGTAAAAAACTGGATGGATGTAATCATAAAGCTTATCAGTTTGGAAACAACAGAAGCAGCCTGATTGACAATGTTCCCCTGAGCCAGGACTTCTCCTCTGTTTTGAGAAGTCGTGACCATTTTGACAAGAGGATTCCAGATAACCACTCCGACCATTCTTGCAGCACAGAACAGGGTGTAAACAATCAGAATCAAGAGGACTGCCGGCCGGCCTTCAAGAAAGAACAACAATAAATACAACAGGACAATAAGTCCGCGGATAAACCAGGCTGTAGCCTGTACTGTAACCAGATTTTTTCCCGCCAGAAGTCTTGGAAGAGCCACCAGAATAAAGCCTGTAAGGAAAATTACAGAGGAGATATATCCCAATTCAATATTGGATGCGCCGAAGTGTATGGCCAGAAGATAGACAGGAGTTTCTCCCATAAAGTTGAAACCCATTCCGTTGAGGGCCTGGAACCTGTAAATTCGGCGTCGGCCATCTTTTCTCTCATCTTCCGAAAGATATTTTGTCAGCAAATGAGAACTCCCCATTTTTTTAAATGATTATACTGCTTTTCGACAACTTTATCCCAGGATATTTTTACAGCGATCAGGAGCGGCACAGTGTATTTAAATTCCACCGGGAAAGTTAGCTTAGAACCCTGTCTAACAGTTCGTGCAGCTCTCTTAAAGTATAGGGTTTTTTGATAGCTCCGGCAAAACCATATCGGCTCCAGTCTGCCATAACCGGATCATCAGAGTAGCCGCTGGAAACAATAATTTTCATATCAGGATTTATTTCCAGAATTTTGCCGGACGCTTCTTTTCCGCCCATTCCATTCGGAACGGTCAGGTCCATAATCATAAGATCTACGGCCGGGCCTGATTGACCGGATTTTTTATAAAGCTCTATGGCTTCCTGTCCGTCCCGGGAAACCAGCACCTGGTGCCCCAGACTTCTCAGCATGGTGTCCAGTATATTCCGGATCATCTCCTCATCATCCATAACAAGGATACAAATATCTTCCTTTCCAGGACTCAGCTGTTCCGGCGCTTTCCCCTTTGTAGGTTCCTCTGTGACTGCCGGAAGAAAAATCGTAATACTCGTTCCGGAACCATGCCGGGATTCGGCAAAAATTTTTCCGCCGTGTTTAGTTACAATTGAATGGGAAATCGCAAGCCCCAGACCGCTTCGCTGTTGTTCAGTTGAAAAATAGGGATCGAAAATTTTCTCTAAAAGTTCTTCGGATATGCCGGGACCTTGATCTGAGAAGTCCAGCCTTACGTATAGACGCCCCGGGGCAAGATGCCTTTCATTGGTTTCTTCAGGTAAAGCGTTATACCCCTTTATGTCAATCTGCCCTCCCATGGGCATGACATTACAGGCGTTGAAAACGATATTCTGCACAACCTGTCCCATCAGGGCTTTGTCCGCCTCTATAGGAAGGATATCAGGGGCAAAGCTGCAGCGGCAGACCGTTTTTTCACTGGTCAAAGCAAGATCTGCGGAATTCCGAACCAGTTCACCCACAGAAAGGCGCTCTTTGAAGGGTTCGCCCCCCTTGGCAAAGGTCAGCAACTGGGAAGTCAGCCCTTTGGCCCTGTCGGAGGCTTCTAACGCCCGATTCAGCAGTTCCAAAGTTGCCGGATCCATCCGCTTATCCCCAAGGGCCATCTCAATATTACCCAGAATGACCATAAGAATATTGTTAAAATCGTGGGCGATTCCGCCGGCCAGGGTACCGATAGATTCCAGTTTATTAACCCGGATCATCTCCTGTTCCATCTTAAGCTGACTGGTAATATCCCGGAAAACCACAATAACCCCTAAAATGTGCCCTTCCGCATCCTTAATCGGTGCACCCCGGTCAGCGATACTGTATTCCTGACCGGTTTTTGAAATAAGAATGGTATTTCGGTTTAAAGAAACAGGATTGCCCGATGATAATACCCTGGCAACCGGGTTTTCCGGTGCCTGCCGGGTTTCCTGATTGATAATCTTAAAAACCAGAGCTGAGTCCTGTCCTGCGGCATCATGATTGTTCCATCCAGTCAGCACTTCGGCGGCTTTATTAAGAAGAACAACCCGGCCGTCAGCGTCGGTGGTGAACACCCCGTCCCCTATGCTTTTCAGGGTAATCATTAATTGCTCGGTTTCCTTGAGCAGCCGGGCTTCATTCTGTTCCAGTGTTTTCCGATTTGTCTCAAGGCTCCCGGCCATTTCATAAAAGGCCCTGTTCAGAGTACCGAATTCATCATTCCGGAAGACCTGGTCCGGCTCCTCCAGAATATCCCCCCGACCCAGCCGCATGGTCAGCTCAACCAGATCCTCAATCGGCTTGATCACCACCCTTTTTCCCAGACTCCAGGCCGCCAACAGGGAAAGAACAATAAACAGGAGCATAAAAATAAGGTTTCTTGTCAATTGTTTATAAATCGGCTGAAGGATCTCCTTCTCCGGAACTCCCGCCCAGATATAACTGTAGGGAGTAGAATCGGGTGAAAGGCGGACGGGTTCAAATCCATTGATCCTGCGGATGCCGTCAGACCCCTGATTCTTGAAAATACCCGCATTCATTTCCCCCGCGGCCCAGTTCCATGCATCTTCCTTGATTGGCTGTCCCAGGGGGTTTGTTTTTTCATTGGGAGGATAGTAGAGAAGCCGCTTGCCCTGGTAATCAGTAATAGCCACAAAGGATTTTTCTGTTATGGCTATTCCTTCATAAAACCGGGAAAACTGTGATAACTTAACAACAGCCGTCAGAACGGCGGTGGGTCTATCATTATCATCCAGGATGGGGAAGGCATAAGGAAAGGAGGAAGTTTGAGAACTAGTCCTTGAAACTATATATTCACCCGCCGCAAATTTCCTATGTGCCAACGCCTCATGAAAATGTTTCCTGTCACCCAAATTGTTGGAATTCACAGGGACTCCCGATGCCACGACTTTACCGTCAGTATCAACCAGAGTGATATTCAAATAATCAGGATTTTCTTTAAGCACATCCTTCAGGATTTGGGAACATCCCCGGACATCCTTTTTTTGAAATTCCGGAAACAGAGATAGTGTTGCAAGCAGCTGTTTTGCAGACCTGGTCATATCCACCTGTGCATCAGACATGGTATGGACCAGGAAAAGCACATTATTTTCTGCGTCTGTCATGGCTTTTCTTCGCTGTTCCATTCCGGAGATAAGGAGAATGATAAGAGCAGGGATAGTCGCTATCAGAATGAGTAATGACAATTTCCGGCCGATAGTATTTCTTTTTTTCATTTTTACCTTACCTGCACCTCTTGCTATGGCTTTTTGTACTTCATGCATTTGACCGGTAATAATTGTGGTGTAATACCATTAAATCATTTCTTTCTGGATTTACTCTGAACTGGCATCTGTTTCTCATCACTGGTTGTATTATATCATAGGGATAAAACGTTTGTCTTTTTTAGAATAATTCTATTTTATCATTATTGATCTTCAATACCTCAATGTTTTACTTATAAATTATTTTTCCGCACTAAACTGCCGATTCCAGGAAATCGATTTTTTCAGGCACAGGGATATGAATAAAAGAGCCATTCATCAGGAGGAGGGAGTGTTTTTAATGAACAACATTTTTGTTAGGCATAAGGATTGAAAAGTATAAGTCTTGATGTTTCTCACAGGCTTCCGCCGCCCTGGACCAGACTTCTACATCGTAGTTGGACACTTCTTCCTGCCGGATGCCGTTTGATTTACAGGAACAGGTGCTGGTTATGGTTTAATTGATTACACCGCTAGAATATCCAGCTTCAAAAAATCATCAAGAGATATAACCCAGACATTTTCCCTCAATGGGTACTTCTCTCCTTCCGGTATGATAACCCAGGCACTTTCCGGTTTAATATCATCAAGAGCAGTCCAGAAACCTCTACTTACTTTAGGTGCTAAGGAAACTTTAAACTCCAGCGCTATATGTCTTAATCCAGTACTTAAAATCAGATCAATTTCAGCACCCTGAGATGTTCTATAAAAAGAGCCCTGCCATTTCCTGTTTTCAGAAAGTATATTTTCAATAGCATATCCTTCCCAGGAATTACCGAGAACAGGATGTCCCAACAGATTCTGGAAACTTCGAATTTCAAGCAGACCATGCAGAATCCCGCAATCCCTAATATAAAGTTTGGGAGATTTAATCAGTCTTTTTTTAATATTGCTTTCAAAAGGCTCCAACCTTCTTAACATAAATGTCTGCTGCAGAATATCAATCCAACGATTCACAGTAGCCCTACTAACCCCCAGGGATTCGCTGATTTTTGATGTATTAAACAATTGTCCCTGAGAGTGAGCACACATTTTCAGGAGGCGGATGACCTGCATTGAAGAGAGTTGAAATCCCAGAGAGATAAGATCTCTCTCAACATAAGTTTTCAGGAAATTCTCTCTCCATAAAAAAGAAAGATCATCATCAGAAAGAAGGCTTCTGGGAAATCCCCCTTTCAATAATTGGTCTTTATAGTTCTCCCATTCTGAAATCTCCGAAACGGTAAAAGGCGTCAACTCAAGAAATGATATTCGCCCTGCCAAGGTTTCAGATCCCTGCCTTAATAGCTCAGGTGATGCAGAACCAAGGAGCAGGATTTGTCCATTACACCATTTCTCATCAACAATAGATCGTAATACAGGAAAGAGTTCCGGTCTTAATTGAACTTCATCAATACAAACCTGTTTACTTCCTGTTGATTTAAAAAATAGTTCAGGATCATCAAGTTTTCTCAAATCTGAAGGACGTTCCAAATCAAGGTAAATCCAGGATTCGGGATTATGACTGATAATCATTTTTGCCAGAGTTGATTTTCCACATTGTCTGGGTCCCGAAAGAGCAACAACCGGGAATGAATGAATATGTCTATTGACTTCAGCCTGTAATCGTCTTTCAATCATAGAGCTCTCTTTAACCATGTATTTTGTTATATAAGTATAGCATATTTCATGGTAAATACAATATATACGACCAGGAACCACTAAAAACGCGTCAATTCTGAATCAAGTGGTGAGTGGTTTGCTGGGATGATATGGAATATAAAAATATTTTAATCATATATCATTGAAAGGAGATCCCGTGAAAGAGGATCTCCATGAAAATTTCAGATCAAAACCTCTTCCCTATTATCCTCAATGGATTCCTTAAGTTCCGATTTCAAATCGTCCAGGTCTATAAGATGGCCGGCAGCTAAATCCTGAATGCCCTTATTCAACTCCTGTGACAACACTTCATCTGATAATATTTCAAGAGTCATTGCAATGGCTTCATATGTTTCTCACAGGCTTCGGCCATCTTGGACCAGACCTCCACATCAAAGGATGAAGGATCTTGCAAATGAAGGAATCACAATGATTGTGGTTACTCACGAGATGCAGTTTGCACGGGATGTTGCCGACCGTGTTATTTTCATAGATGAGGGAATGTTTGTAGAAGAAAGGACTCCCGATGTGATCTTTTCCTCTCCCAAGCACGAATGAACCAAAATGTTCCTGAAGCGGATTTTACATTAGGGATGAGTGAATCTTTCGGAATTCTTAAGGCAGATACTATTTTGCCGACTTATTTCGGCAGATTGTCCCTTAAATACAGGCAGCGGCTAACAATTCATCTATGATAATATTCTCGTTGGGTTTGTGGGCCGGGGAGATGTCTCCAGGCCCGAGAATAACCGTCGGGACCTTCCTCCGGGCTGCACTGATGAGAGCATTGCAACCGTAAGGTGCCGCATAGTATTCCACTTTTTTTCCACATTCCCTGATGGAGTCACTCACTAATGCTGTAAAACCTTCATCTAACTCTTCTGACAACCATCCGGGAAGGAAATTATTTCATATTAACGAAGCGGGACTGTCATCGTAAAGGGAGTGTTTATGAAGGATTGTGCAAAATAAAGATTAAAAATAGAATCGGACATAGATAGAAATGAAAACTGCAGGTGCAGCGAAGAATCAGAGAATTAAGAGAAATCAGAACCAATAAATAGGAACCCCATGAATTATCAGGAATCCCTCAGAGGCAGATCTATACTATTGATGATATCCTCAGCCCTTTTCTTTTCTGTCATGTCCGCCTTTGTCAAAATGGCCGGAGATCTGCCATCTATAGAAAAGGCTTTATTTCGAAATCTTATCAGCCTGATTATAGCCTTTACCATCCTGAAAGTAAGAAAACAGCCTCTTTGGGGGCAGAAAGAAAACAGAAAGATTCTGCTTTTAAGAGCCCTTACTGGTTCTCTGGGAATTCTGTTTTATTTTTACAGTATCGATCATCTCATTCTGGCAGACTCCTCCATGCTGAACAAGATGAGCCCCTTTTTTGTCATCCTCTTTGCCAGGATTATTCTGAAAAATCCCATAAAACCTTTTCAGATATTTTCACTGATTCTGGCTGTGGCAGGTTCTTTCCTTATTATCAAACCGGGGTTTCAGTATTCCACTCCCCTCCCTGCACTTATCGGACTCTCTTCCGCAGTTTTTGCCGGTCTGGCCTACACAATGGTCAGTTATCTGGGGGGGAAGGAAAACGCTTTCACCATCGTGTTCTACTTCTCTCTGATATCAACAATAGTGTGCCTGCCCTTTGTTTTCATAAATCCGGTCCTGCCATCACTGCCTCAGTTCCTGCTACTTCTCGGAGCAGGAATCACTGCAGCGGGGGGACAATTCCTCCTGACAGCGGCCTATAAATATGCTCCCGCCGGGGAGGTCTCGGTGTATCAATACTCTCAGATTGTATTTGCCAGTCTGCTGGGCATTCTCTTTTTTACAGAAATACCGGATCTATTCAGTCTAGGTGGGTATATTTTGATTTTTGCAGCAGGAAATATGATTTCCCGGAAAGGGATAAAAAGCAGAAAATAATCAAGCCATCCCTATGATTTCTCAGGAGAACAACAGCTACGATGGCGGTAGAATCGGTTGGATCGGCCTGATATGCAATAATGCGGCGCGAACAGTCAGCACAGCTGAGATTCCTCATGGAATACTGACATCCCTTCGAGAATCACAGTATTAGAAAGCCTGATTTCATAGAATTATTTATTAGTAATATGCATCATTCTGTGGCGGTTTCTATATTCAGAGGGTATGACATTTTTTCTTAACTTGAATTGCCGGATGAAGTTTCTATAGGATGAAAACCCTGAATTTCTGGCAATGACCGAAAGTGAATGATCACTGTCGATCAGACCGACAAGTGAATACTCTATTCTTTTGTCAATAATATATTCGATCATGGAGCGCTTCATAATACGCTTAAAATGCCTATTCAGATAGTCCGGATTGTAACACATCTGATCTGCCAGTCCTTTAACAGAGAAATTAGGATCTGTAAGATTCTCATAAATCATATGAATAATTTTGTTAACGATGCTTTTATTGTCCATATCTTTGGAATTAGTATTATAGATCTCAAATACCATTTCATTTAACTTTATCATCATTAGTTTCGCATTGGCCTGATATTTTTGATCAGTGAAAGATTTATTTTGCTGCTCGTACAATAATTCATGAAAGGCCTCCCGGATTACATTGGAATTCTGTAAATTCAGCTGTCTGGGAAGTAGAAGTGAATCATTGAGTCTGGCTTTTGTTATTTCTTTGCTATTCAATATGATAGTAGCTTCTTTTTCCGACATAAATTGTGGCGGAGAAGCCGTTTTAAAATGAATCCAATAGTATTTAGCCTTCTCTTTCAGTTTTTCAATACCACAATGATTCTTCCCTTCTGATAAAATACAAAAGGTGGAGGGCTTGATGTTTATGGGAGAAGACTCCTCACTCATCATGACTTCTCCCTGATATCCGAGGATTAATACTGATGTATCAATGTTGCGTTTTCTGTGAATCCATCCGGGAGGTAAAATCGCGAGACCGCAGTTTTCTGCGTAGAGTCTTGATAGTTCCGGTAAAAGAACAAATTCCATACATGCTCCTTTAGAAAGTCGGAATGTGTCACATATTAACATATTTTCCTCTCTTTCGCATCATGAAAAGGTGTAGCTATAATGAGTCTAAATGAACAAAGGAGAATCAAATGAGAAAACTAGTTTTTGTTTTTATTTCAGTTCTGTTATTTTTTTCTGGGACCGCACTATTTGCTGAAGGCAAGGCCGATACTTCAGACAAAACCGTTTTAACTTATGTATACTGGGGCAGCCCAGCTGAGGATAAAGCAATAAAAAATGCTCTATCCGCCTTTGAAGGAGCCCATCCGGGAATTACTGTAGAGCCTATGTATCTACCGGGTGATCTTGATGGTTCCACTTACAATGCAAAAATGAAAGCTCTTGCTGCATCAGGAAAACTACCAGATGTTGGGTATTTCCGTCCTGAAGAATTCGGAAATTACGCAGAAAAGGACTTTTTTCTAAAACTGGATGACCTTATTGCCAGGGATAATATGGATAAAACCTACATCCCCCAGACCTGGCTTAAGATTGAAGGGAATACTTATGGTGCCTATACTGCCGCTGAGTGTCAGGTCATGTGGTATAACAAAGATGTCCTGAAAGAAGCAGGAGTACCTCTACCACCAACAGATTATACAAAAGCCTGGACATGGGATCAGTTTGTTGATTACCTGAAAATGATTACCATTGATACAAATGGAAAACACCCTGGCGAATCCGGATTTGATTCCGGAAATGTCGCACGTTATGGTGTCAGCTATGACTTATGGTCTGCCATGTATTATCCAAGTGTATGGAGCAATGGCGGAGGGATTATTTCTGAAGATGGAAAATCAGTCCTCCTGGATAAACCGGAAACAATTGAAGCTTTTCAGAATATATCCGATTTGATGAACGTGTATAACGTCATGCCTTTAATGAGTGGCGGGACCAATATATCTCCTTCCATAATGATGGCTAACAAACAACTTGGTTTCTGGGTCACCGGTCAGTGGACTTTACTTGAACTGGGTGCCATGAAGAATCTGAATCTGGGTGTTGCAGCACTACCTATAATGAAAAAACCTGCCCAGATATATTTGAGCGGTGTCAATGTAGTATTCAATTCTTCAAAAAATCCTGAGGAAGCGTGGGAACTGCAAAAATGGATGATGAATCCGGAAAAGACATTAGATCTCTATACATCAGGTCTCTGGATGCCCACAAAAGAGTCCTTCTACAGCTCAGAGGCTGATCTTGCAAAATGGCTTGATAATGACGTCCATCCAGAAGGTTACCGTGAGGCGGTTGTAAATTCCATGAAAATTTCTGTTAATGAACCTATCAAGATCAGGAATATCAACCAGATATGGGGTGATTATCTGAATGCTGCAGTTGAGAGTATCTGGATTGGGAAAAGTTCAGCCAAGGATGCCTTGACTGAGGCTGCCGAAAAAATCAGAAAATCCGGCTTGCTTCAGGGAACATACTAAGAATGAATAAGACGGCTCCTTTAGGGGAGCTGTTTTTTATGGCAGTGGAGGATTATAATGTCATTTAAAAAAAGAGGAATGAATGATAGGAGGCAGAACCTGTGGGGCTGGATCCTTATTTCTCCCCTGGTGATGGGATTGACTCTTTGGGTTGTTTTTCCAATGGGATTGAGCATCTTCACCAGCATGACCCGTTGGGACATGATAAGTAAACCTGAGTTTGTCGGATTTCAAAATTACATTGAGATCTTTACTAAAGATGAGCTATTTCTGAAATCAATCAGAAACACTGTGTATTTCACCCTTTTAAGCGTCCCCATGCAGATGCTTGTTGCACTCATGGGCGCGCTCCTGCTCAATTCAAGCATCAATGGAAAAGGGGTCTTTCGGACAATCTTCTACCTCCCGTCCCTGATTCCCATCGTGGTCAGCTCCATCATGTGGTTATGGATGTATAATCACCAGTACGGACTCATCAACTTTTTTCTTAACAATCTTGGATTGGATAAGGTTAAATGGATCGACAGTACAGAGATGGTGATTCCCAGTTTGTCTATTATGAATATTTGGAATATCGGGAATGTCATTGTCATATTCCTGGCCGGTCTCCAGGGAATTCCTGATGACCTGATGGAAGCTGTCGAAATTGATGGGGGTAACAGCTGGCATAAATTTCATTTTGTCATATTGCCCCTGCTCAGTCCCATCATCCTTTACAATATGATTGTAAGCCTGATCAAGTGTCTCCAACTTTTTGTTGAACCCTATATTATGACGAATGGCGGTCCTGTAAATTCCTCATTAAGCTTTGTTCTTCATATATATAATAATGCATTCAAATATGGAAAGATGGGTATGGCAAATGCAATGGCCTGGGTTCTTTTTATTCTCACAATGTTTATTTCTCTGATCATTTTCAAGACATCCGATCAGTGGACATATTATGAGGGTGATAAAAAATGAAAAAAGCAAAAATATCAAAATATTTTTTCATTTATACAATGCTGGGAATAGGGTCGACCATAAGCCTGATCCCTCTCCTCTGGCTGATAAGATGCTCTTTTATGTCAACCGAAGATATGTTCAAACTCCCCCTGATCCTCGTACCAAAAAGTTTGAATCTACAAAACTACGTTGATGTTTTTACCATGGTGCCCTTCGCCCGTTTCTACTTGAATACAATCGTGATTGTTCTGATCAATATTATCGGAGCCCTTATTTCCAATCTGTCAATAGCCTATGGATTGGCTAGAATTGACTTTAGGGGAAGGAAATTGATGTTCTCCCTGAGTATTGGAACCTTGATGCTGCCTGCCTATGTTCAACTGATTCCTCTCTTTTTGGAATGGAACTTTATTGGAGGCATTAATACATGGCTGCCTTTAACGGTACCTGCTTTTTTCGGAAATGCCTTCTTCATATTTATGCTCTATCAATTCCTCAGGACAATCCCAAGGGATTATGATGAAGCCGCATTTATGGATGGTGCAAATTACCCCGCGATCATCGTCAAGGTCATTTTACCTCTGGCGAAACCGGCTATGGCTGTTGTGGCTATTTTCCAGTTTATGTTCACATGGAATGATTTTATGGCACCCCTGCTCTTTCTCAATGATACAAAATTGTTCACCCTGGCCATCGGGCTCAGGACATTTATATCTACCTTTTATACTCCATGGGGTGTATTGATGGCCGCGGCAACCTTAACGGTTCTACCATTGATCCTGTTATTCTTCATGGCACAAAAGTATTTTGTTTCCGGCCTGACAATGGGTGGAATCAAAGGTTAATTATTTCATACGGAGATTATAGAATGAAGAAAATCACATTAGAAAAAATCACCCTTCGTGAGGGTTTTTGGAAGAATAGATCGAATCTGTTATCTGAAGAAATTATACCCTATCAGTGGGATACGTTAAATAATCGAACCCGGGATGTTCCTTTAAGTTATGCTGTTGAAAATTTCCGTATAGCTGCTGGAGAATCAGAGGGGACTCCAGAGGGGACTATTTTTCAGGATAGCGATGTCGCCAAATGGATTGAAGCAGCGTCGTATTCCCTGATGACACATCCTGATGAGGCAATGGAAAAAAACATAGATGAGCTGATTCGGCTCATTGCAAAAAGCCAGCATGAAAATGGGTATCTGAATACATTCTTCACTGCTAAAGGAATCGACCAGAGATGGACCGATTTGGTCATGGGTCATGAGATGTATTGTGCAGGTCACCTGATTGAAGCAGCTGTAGCCTATTTCCAGGCGACAGGAAAGCGAAAACTCCTGGATGTCATGAGCAAATATGCCGATCTGATTGTGGTGGAATTTGGTCCGGAGGAGGGAATGATTCATTCCTATGATGGTCATCCCGAAATAGAACTGGCCCTATACAGACTGTCGGAAGCAACGGGGAATGAAAAATATGAAGATCTGGCTGATTATTTTATAAATATACGGGGAACTGTAAAAAATTACTATAATGGGGTTGCAGCGAAAGAGGGTATGATTCCGAAATCCAGATGGTTCGAATCAGATTACTACCTTGCTCATAAGCCTGTCAGAGAGATGTCTGAAGTAACCGGACATGCCGTTAGAGCCGTTTATCTATTTGCGGGGATGGCCGATCAATATTACAAAACCCGGGAACCCCAAATATGGGAGACCCTCACGAACCTCTGGGACAATCTTGAAAACAAAAGGGTTTATATAACGGGAGCTATTGGATCTCAGAGCCATGGAGAACGCTTCACCGTAGATTATGATCTGCCTGCAGATAGAGGATATACAGAAACCTGTGCTTCTATCGGTCTCGTATTCTGGGCCTGGAGGATGTCTCTGATCGATGCTGACAGCAAATATGCCGACATGATTGAAAGAGCCCTTTATAATGGAGTCCTCAGTGGAATATCTTTGGATGGAAAGGGATATTTTTATGTAAATCCCCTTGAAGTTAAGACTGAAATAGCCCAATACAGACATGATCTGGAACATGTGAAAACTCACAGAGTGGGATGGCTTGACTGTGCCTGCTGCCCCACGAATGTTGCCAGGCTGATTGGATCGGTAGCCGGTTATATTTACAGCACCCATGAAGATTCCCTTTATATCCATCAGTTTGCAGCCTCATCCGTAAAAACAGAAGTGGGGGGTCAGGAAATTACACTGGAACAAACAACCCAATACCCCTGGAGTGGAAGGGTTTCTCTGAAACTGAGTATGAATGAAAGCAGAAAAATGAAGTTCTTCATACGAAAGCCTTCATGGTGTGACAATTTAAGCATATCTGTCGGAGGGCTGAAGATTAAGGATTATTCCATAGTCAAAGGGTATATTCTTTTAGAGAGGATCTGGAATGATAGTGATGAAATCAGATTGGATTTAGAGATGGCCGTCCGCTATATGCAGAGCAATACAAAAGTACATGATAATGTTGGTAAAGTGGCAATAACTTATGGACCCCTGGTCTACTGCTTTGAAGAATTCGATAACGGCTCAGAGCTGCAGGAGCTGGTACTGGATACGAACGGAAATGCTGAGATTATCCCGGGAGACCTCGAGCCGTCACCTTCAGTCAATCTGGTTCTGGATGGTTTTCGGAAAAAAAATGGAAATGATGCACTGTATCACTCCCTTGAAGAACCTCTTGTGGAGAAGGTAAAGATTAAAGCAATTCCCTATTTCCAATGGGGAAACAGGGCTAAAGATCAAGAGATGCGGGTTTGGTTACGTTATAAATAGAGAAACTCATTTGTTTCAAAAAATCTTTGATCCTCCTCTGAAAGCATTCTGATTTGAGGTTCCACTGACGACCAGCCCGAACTCAAATCAGAAATTGCTTATCAGAAACTATAAGTGATCCCGACGTTACCACCCACCCACATCTGGACCTGAGTGCCTTCATAAGATTCATCGAAAAAAGTATAGGGAATGGGCAGTGAACCTTCTTCATCACCCATAATCTCATCTGCTACATACACATTGAAAGAGGGACCTGCAAAGATCGACAGATGATCACCAAGACCAATATGGCAATTTATATCCAGTTTGTTCAGAAAATTGACTTCCTCGTCCTCGTTGTCCCAATTGTTATTTGAGACAATTTTGCTGCTGCTGACCTCTATCGCCAGCTTGTTGTGGCCGGAAAGAGGAATGAGCGATCCCCATCCCAACCCGTAACTGAGGATAAGATCATTCTTGTCAAAAGTGTCTCCCTCAATAAATGAAGGCCCGTCCACCAATGATCCGCCGATTTTAAATATCGTATAAAAGCGCTCTACACCCATCTTATAGCTGAGATTCCCATACAAAGCTTCTCCAGCGGAGGCTTCAATGGCATAGTAACCGCCCTTAATGATGCTGATCAGTCCGATTGGCAGAGAATCTGATCCTTCTGCTGCAACATTAATCACACCGAGCTGAATCCCTTTGGACCTGGCCGCATAATTCAATGTTCCGACCTGGAGGCCCCTCATCTCCCCTGTTGTGACATTGATGGTCGAGACCAGGACTCCTTTGGAATCTCCAAAAACACTGTTCAAAGTTCCTGACCAGATGAGTCCGGTTGAATCTCCGAAATTAGTGTTGGATACACCGGCGAACTGAAACCCTCTTGTCTCTTCCATATTAATATTTGAGACTCCCGCAATCTGCATTCCGCTCACATCATGGGTATTGAAATTTCCGACTCCTCCCAGTTCAAAGGCATCCACCCCGCCATTCATTCCATAGACCATATTCAGGGAGAAGCTGTTTGTGTATTCCATGGACTCGGTGCCGTTGGTTCCCATGGGGTAAAAAAATGTGACCTGACCTGCCCGGCTTTTTTCTGCATCTTCTGCACTGAGACTTACTGTAATCATGACTATCAGTACAAGGAAGGATAATCTCGTTTTTTTATTCACTCTTTCATTCCTCTCTATTGGAAATTGGATTAAAACCAATTCTGCTGTTTTCTTATATAACAGAGAGGTAAAGAGGATGTGTCACTGTAATTTTTCAATTATTTATCATTCTTATTGAATATTGCTATGAGTGGATTCAGCATTAATAAGAGTGCTTTTCATTGAGAACCTTCTACGGATTCCTCCAGAGGCTCTTCTTCCGATTCATTCGAGTCTCCCGGTCCCGAAGATACTGTAAACTGGGGTTTGAACTCCATATGTTCCCCTACAACTTTAACCTTGTAATGGCTGTCACCCTGATCATCGGTCCAGCGGTCCAGCTTCAGCCGGCCCACAACACGAACACCACGGCCCTTACTAAGATGTTTCTCACAGGCTTCGGGTACCTTGGACCAGACTTCCACATCAAAGTAGGACACTTCGCTCTGGCGAATACCCTCAGATTTGTAAAATCTGTTGCTGGCTACAGAGAACTTGCAGACCCGAGTCCCCTTGGGGGTGCGGTTGGCCTCAGGATCGCGGACCAGATGATCTATTTAATCGTTCTTTATTAACAATAGGATAGGTGTTTCCAAAAATAGTTGGAAACCCTCGATTTCCTAAAGATATTCAAAATATGTGTAAAATCTTTTACTTTTTTATAACATGATCTACTATCCAGAAGATATCTTTTGACCTGATTTACATTTCATTTATTATATTGTCACTAAGGGTCTCATAAAATTGGCATTGTGGTGGAGCTCCTTTTTATCAGATTTAGAAATTATTAAAAATTATGAAACTAAAGGGAACGAATGAAAGTTTCTCTTTCTCTGAAGTATTGTACTGTGTCGGCAACCAGTTTATCCATCACTTCGGTATCACATGGCATTGTGGAGAGCACATAAGGATCAGGAAATGGCCCCAAAGGTTCGGGAGTCAGAAATCTTCCCTCCCTGTTCATCCCCACTAGATAGGAAGCCATAATCACTGTATCAAGGTCCAGCATTCCACGTCCAAGCCCATCACGATTGGTATCAGCGAGATGTAAATTCACAAGACGGTTTCCCAACTTTATTATTGCCTCTCCAATATGAGCTTCTTCCAGGGACATGTGATATGTATCAGCATTGACGCAGCTGATGGAGGATTCTCCTACTCTAGCGATGTAAGCTAAAGCATCATCAACTGAGTTAACAAGGCTGACTTCGGCTGAACGGATCGGCTCAATTCCAGCCGCAACGCCGCTGCCATTAAAATCCCGGGCACATTCTCTCAAGGCTTCGGCGCTTCTCTCCATCTCCTGAGAATCTGCAGCTTCGGGTCGCCCCACGGCACTGGGGACGACAATCAAATACCGCCCATCCACCGCCTTTAACACTTCGATCTCTTTCCGGATATATGCGATGGCGTTCTTCCGGGATAATGGATCGATACTGGAAAGATCATTTCCCTCTCCGAACAAGCCACAGGTCCCTGATACCTTCATATTGAAATCAGATAATTCAGAAAGAATCATCTCGGGAGTCATCCCGCTATCCTTGCTTAAGTGATCCCCTTTGATTTCTACATATTTCAATCCATTAGTGCTCAGCCGCTCCAATGAAACTCTGAACGGCTCGGTACCGAACATCCAGATACTCCAGGAGAGATCTATAGTTCGTTCAAATCTGGAAGGATATTTTCTCTTTTCAAAGATAAACTGTTCACGAATTTTTCTATTTTTTGCTTCGAATACTTGTTCGGACATTATGCATTCCTTATACGACACGTTTCTGATCACTTTGACTCAGAGAGCTTACGGCAATAGCAATTACGATAACAACTCCATTAATTACACCCTGAAGATACGGGCTCACTTGCAGCATATTAAGGGAGTTGGCAATCACACCCATAAGCAACACTCCGAAAAAGGTACCTACAATACCCCCTTTTCCACCATCCATTGTGGTTCCTCCGATCACAACAGCTCCGATTGCTGTTAATTCGATACCGGAACCGGTCGATGCCTGTGCAGCCCCGATACGGGAAAGCATCATTGTGGCAGCAAGACCAATGAGTCCACCGCTTATCATAAAAAAAATGAGTTTATTCAATTTTATATTTATTCCTGACAAGTATGCTGCTGTAGGATTGCTTCCGATGGAATAAATACGCCGCCCTAATAGAGTGTATTTCAAAAGAATAAAAACGAAAAAGTAAACAATTAAACTAACGAGGAATAACAGAGGAACGATACCGAAGAACCGTGTCGCCCCTAGAAATTCAAACTGGCCATAAATGTTCTGAAGTACCGCAGCTGTAAGGGCAAGGGAAATCCCTTTAAATATCCCTGCGGCTGCGAGGGAAATAATAAAGGATGGCGCCTTGAACATTATAGATGCTGCCCCGACCAGAAATGAGCAAAACATGGAAACAAACAGGCCAGTGAGTACTGCCAGAACCGATGGAACACCTGACTTGATCATCATTGCCATGATACAGGCAGAAAGACCAAGATTCGCACCTGCAGAAATATCAAAATTTCCTGAAATGATGAGAATAGTTGCTCCTGCGGCTACGACTCCAAGAGTGGATACCTGCTGGAGAATATTTATAATATTGTTAATTCTAAGGAATCTTGGATTGAGAATAGCTGTAATCAAGGAAATACCTAGAATTACAATTAAAAGAAAGAACCATTGGTTCTTCCACAAAGAAGACATTCTATGCCGAGAGTGTTCCATATATCTTAATCCTTATCAATTCCAATGAAGTATCGAATCAGTGATTCTTCAGAGAGATTTTTATTGTCTAAAATTTCTACCAGTCTTCCATTCCGCATGATAGCGATACGGTCACTCAGAGACATCAGTTCCGGCATATCCGAACTCACCATAAGAACAGTTTTGCCACTCAGGGCAAAAGAAACCATCAGTTTGTAGATATCTTGTTTGGCTCCTATATCCACACCTTTAGTTGGTTCATCAAAAATAAAAATGTCTGCCTTCTGAGACAACCAGCGGGCAATGACTGCCTTTTGCTGATTGCCCCCGCTCAGGCTGACTATTGGATTATCCAAATCGGCGACAGCAATACCCAGTCTATCTTTCATATCAAGAGCCAGATTCCTCTCTTTTACCAGATCGATAAAAAAATTGGATCTTGATTCAAAAAACAAAGTGGAAATATTTTCCGCCACACTGCGCTCTTTGAACATGGCATAAAGATGGCGATCTTCTGTAACCATGGCAATTCCAGCTTTAATGGCATCTTTGGGTGAATGGATTTTTTGTTCCACTCCCTTGAGACGAAGAATTCCAGAGTCAGGTTTCACCACTCCGAATATCAGGTTCATCAATTCAGATCTGCCGGAGCCGACGAGCCCCCCGAAACCCAGGATTTCTCCGGATTGTGCACTGAAACTGACATCTACAACTTCACGACCTGAATTGAAGTTTTCCACCTCAAGAACGACCTGTCCAATTTCCGAACTCTGCCGAGTATAGAACTGAGAAGCCTCCCTACCCACCATTTTGCGGATAATCTCTGCCTCATCTGTGTTCTTTCGGGCATAAGTGCCAACCTGGCTGCCATCTTTCAGAACAAGTATGGTATCGGCAATTTCAAAAACTTCTTCCAGATAATGTGAGATGTATACTATTCCGAGCCCCCGTCTTTTCAATTCACCGATTAAAGACATAAGAGCCCTGGTTTCTTCCAGACCCAACGAACTAGTCGGTTCATCAAGAATCAGAATTTTAGCCTCATGATGAAGAGCTTTGACAATTTGCAAGTTCTGCTTTTCAGCCGCGGAAAGTTCCTCCACCAGCATATTTTCATTGATGCCGATATTCAGTCTGTCAAGAATTTCTCTCGCTCGAATCCGTTGTGCAGAAGTATTGACGAATAAAGGAAATTTACCCTTCTTTTCATATCCTAAAAATATATTGTCCGCCACTGTGAGAGAGTCGATAAGTTCTACATCCTGATAAATTGTAGCCAATCCCAGTTTCATGGCATCCCGTGGCTTCAACTGACTTCTCTCTTCACCGTCTTGAAAAATCATTATGCCCTTGTCAGGGGTGATCGCCCCGGAGAGGGATTTGATCAGCGTAGATTTTCCGGCGCCATTTTCGCCGACCAGACAAAGCACTTCTCCGGCATGAAGATCAAAACTTACATTTTTCAAGGCACAGTGATTTCCGTAATAC
>NZ_JAQIBL010000293.1 GCF_027859075.1 Oceanispirochaeta sp.
GTTATCTTCAGAAACAATGATTTTTCATACTCCTTATCCAGACCTCCGGTATGGCAGATTAAAGTACCTTCATTGTTGTATATAAAAATATGATTGTCCGGATTGTCTCTGTCGGTCCTGAGGATTTTCTCCAGCTCATTTACATCAATATTGGAGATCAGGGCTCCCTTCAGGGGTGCGTTGTTATTGGGAGTGGTCCCCATGAGAAGAGTCAGGGTGGGGAACTCGGTCTCTGCACCTGTATAGGTATTTTGAGTGATTCCCATGCGAGGCCAGTAACGGTCAATATAGGACCGGTCATAACCTTTCAGCAGATTCAAAACCTCACGGTCATAGAAGGTGTCGACCTTCTCCAATCCCGAAGAGGTCGTCAGGAAGTGACCCATCTGACCATTATAGATATACAGAGAATGGACGAGAGGATAGGCCATGAGCAGGTCATCCAGATAGTCAATACCTGCCAGCATCTCGGACTTTGTCAGATCACTGCCATACATCAGACGGGCCACCTGTACGTTGTTATAGCTGGCTTCCTTCAAACCGGGAATGATCTGGGCATGGAGGACATCAAAGAGGTGACTGACCTGACTGACTCCAATCTGGTTCCGTTCGGTGAAGGCATCCCGGATGACAGCCCGAGTTCTATTGATGAACAGACCGGTGGATAGAACAATTAAGAACAGACTCAATATAAGAAAAAGTCCCAGTATAGACAGGAAGTAGCTCTTTTCTTTTTTCATAAAGAGGGCGCATCTCCAGATAAGCATTAGGGTTTTTTTTATTATACATGAGAACTTTTACTCTGTGTAAAAAAGAGAAATGGGACAGATTTTGCAAATAGTTGAACAAAAAAAACCATCTCCATTTATTTTTGTAATAATGAGATCCTCTTATGTTACGGGAAGCCAAGAGAGAATCAGTTGTCAATTCCCGTTAAGGATGTTCACTGAAAGTCAGTGTTCCCACCATTCTGTTCTGCATTTTCAGTGTGATGACGAAACTGTCCCAGTTGTTTGCACAGGCAATCACAGCATCCGGCTTCTCCTGGTCTATCATCTTTTTCCAATCGGTATAGGCATTCCCCCCGTAAGGGCGCATTTAAGAACGGCATTCTCCCGGTGCCTGGAACAGACCGCCAGGAACTTCATCCCGGCAGGACGAAAATAGGGATAGATTCTCTTCGTCGACAGACGTCCCGTCCCGACGATGACTATATTCAATACCTGATTCATAAGAATTCTCCTTTTCAGTAAATGCAAAAACTAGCGCACATCCCTGATAGCCCAGACTTTTCTGCCCCTGGGTTCGGTTGTACGGGCAAAAAAGAATAAGGAGATAACTGCAGAAACAAAACAAATGAGAAAGACTACCGGATAGCCGAAGGACTCGGCAACCCAGGCAAAGCCGATGATAAGCAGCGATGCAGCTCCCACGAAAAATCCCACTAATCCGACATAGATCGGGATCTCATGATCTTCTCCGAATTCCATAGGCAGTGTAAAACAGCTGACCGACTGTACACATAGAACAAAAGATCCCAGGGCAATGGAGATCAACGAAATACCGTAAGAATGAGCAAAGACAATGTTCAGAGTTGCCAGGATAAGAGCTGCCGATCCCAGAAAATGATTAAACAGATGACCGTGACGATCTGAGAGAATTCCCAATAAGGGGTTGGCTATCAAATAGGTTCCGGCGGTTATGATTGTAAATGTTCCCACAGCACTACTGGGAAGATCATATTTTACCACCAGAAATACAGCAAAAAAGTTATAGGAAGCAAATGCCAGAGTAAAAAACACCCTTCCCCAGATATAATTCCTCAGATCCCGATTCTCTCTTAAAATCTTTTTTAAGCGCTCCAGAAACTCCTTCCGCTTTTGATTACGGGGAGCCTCAGAACTGGCATCCGGCTCCACCATCAATGTGAAAGAAGGAAGATAGAACATAAGAAATGAAAAGCCGATGAGCATGAGAACTGAAAAATTCTGAGGAAATAGCAGGTTTTTCAAGATCCAATTTATAAGGAGACCAGCCAGAAAGCCAAGCATATAACTTGCCAGATTCCTCAGAGCGAAGAGCCTGCCCCTCAATGAGACCGGTATTGTCTTGGCTGTTAAATACGTAAAGGCAGGGATGGTAATACCGCCTCCCAGGTTGGCTAGGAATACAGCCAGCATGATGGAAAAAATGGCAGCCTGTGGATGATCTGATGCAAAAAAGTAGCAGAATAGACCGCTGAATAACCAGGGAAGCCGTTGAAGCAGTCCGGATTTCAGAACCCAGGGTTTGTTTCTCAATTGCCCCTGAACCCTGCGGGCAACAAATATCGAGGGGAAAAAAATGCCCACATTGCGGACAGCAGGAATGAGGGAAATCACAAAATGGGACGCCCCCAGTTTTGAAAGGAAAACAGGAAGAACACTCTCCATGGATAAAAACATCATCCCGATAATAAAAGTGATTCCATCTATTGCATTGAGTGTAAAATTTCGCTTCAGATATTTTTGAGCTGTCATAACCCGATCCTACCAGTTTGGCACACTAGTGAACACTATTTATCCAAATTCTCGAATCTCTTTTTCAGTTCAAATTGAATCATGACAGAAAAGGGCCTCTGACTAAATTCAACAATCACAATTAGCTTGATGTTTTTATTTTAGATGCTCAAGATCATCCAAATCTTTATATCTATTTGATTTTCTCTTGTTTTCTTTAAGATCTGGTAGGGAAATGAGATTGATCATAATATCGTCAATCCTAACAATATTCCTGTTTGAATAACATGCTTCGAAATCAACACCATCAATTTCGTTCAGGATTTCAATCCGCATTGGAGGGAGTCCCATTCTGACAATATTTCCAGGTTCCAAAAATAAATCAACAGAAAGATCATTTGAGATCATACCGAATTCAATAAATACATCTTTTAATTTTTTAGCATTATTTTGATTAATGGCAACAAATATATCCATATCTGCAGTCGTTCTGGGATAACCGTAGTATCCTACGGCATACCCGCCTATCAGAAGATAATCAACTTTTTTCTCGTTTAACAACCTCAAGAACTCTTTGAAGTCTTCCGGAAGCGATTGAGACACCATATGCAGCCTGCCTGTTTATTTGAATGGCTTGTAGTCTTTCCTGAGGAGAACAGGAATGCCAATATTCATCATCAGAATTCTGTTTCAGAGTCGAAACAGAAACAACACTTCTATTCAGTTTCATTTTCATAATCTTCTATAATAATATCAATCATTTATGCACTTTGAAAGCAGTACAGGCTCTTATTCTATAGAAATCAATTGTACAGAAATACTGGGTGATTATCCATCAGGAGATTGTATTATACTTTTAACGTAACGGTAGATGCAGTCAAATGTTTCCTGAGAAGATATTTTTGCATCTATTTTATTTGTATTTTATCAATGTCAGAAATATATAATTAAAGAAGCCTTGAGAGTACGCTTTTAAAGGTAGTCCAATCTGCCCTCAACTGACCAGGATCATCCCCCCTCACAAACTCCAGGTAGGCGTATCGATCCCCTCCTCTGTCGGCTGCTTTTATAAAACGCCGCCATCGTTCCGCTCCCTCTTCCAAAGGCCGTCTTTCGATCCTTCTGTCGGGATCCCGAAACCCGGTAAGCCTCCATTGAAAAACATGCAGGTTCGTCAGTTTATCCACCAAATCTTCAAGAGAATTCAAGCAGGCCTGATCAGTCAGAACATGCGGGGGCTGCCAGTAATAGCGGAG